>JAFDXB010000149.1 GCA_018268175.1 Bacteroidota bacterium
GCAACAAATGAAGTGAAAGATGGTTGGGCAAAATACGGCTCGTTTTTTTTAGATGAGTTTTTGGGAACATCAGATAACAGGAATTCTTGCTCACTTAACAATCCTGAAGTTTTAAAATTTTACTATTCAAGGAAAAAGAAAAGGTTGAAAATTTTAGCTGATGAACCTTTATTCATAACAAATAAAGCCTTGGGATATTCAATAAAATATAGCCTCGATTCTTTTACTCATGAATATGAGTCAACTATTAGTGTTTATTCCGGCTTTCCTCTTTTTACAGAAATAATTCCGGCCGATAGTACTGAAGCTGCAACATTTATTTCCGCAAGAAAAAAGGCGTATTCAGGATCGGTAATGCATTTCATGCGAAGCTTATATAATGAAAGCCTTGAAGAAAATGATTTTCAAATTCAGCCGATTGCGAATTTTAAAGGCAAAGACACAGCAATTAAAGTAAAAGACTATTATAAAGTTTTTGATTATCATTTTGATGACAGCACTGCAATTGCATCAATATCTCCTGCACGTGATAAAATTGGAATAATTTATACAGCCGAAAAACCGGAGCAAAAATATCTTGAAGATAATAAAAATGAACCGTCAGAATTTCAGTTGTCGTTTATTTCATTTATTAAAAGAGGTAAAGTATTTATTGAAAGCAACGGATACTTTTTTGATCAAGACGACATTGTAAAAAGTGGATATTGGGGTTGGTTAAAAATTGCAGATCTTCTCCCTTACGATTATGAAACCCCCGGAGAGGATTGATTTATTTATTCATTATTTTTTCCCATAGCTGCGGTATTCTTTTTATCCATACTAATTCTCTTTTTTTATTTGAGGCTTCCTCTGCGGGTACGCCCCAATATATTTTACCGCCTTGCAAATCAGAGTTTACTCCCGTCATTGCAAGAAGAGTTGCATTGTTGCCTATAGAAAGAGTTTTGCTTATGCCGCATTGTCCCCAAACAGTTACACCATCACCGATATTTACAACACCTGCAATACCGGTTTGGGCAGCAAACAGGCAGTTTTTCCCTATTACTGTATCATGGCCAACATGAATGAGGTTATCCATTTTTGTGCCTTTGCCAATTACAGTTTCGGCACTTACACCTCTGTCAATTGTGCAATTGGCGCCTATTTCAACGTTATCTTCAATTATAACCCTGCCACAATCAGGCATTTTTTTATACCAAACTTCCCTGTCTTTCTTAGTGTTATAATAAAATGAATTACTTCCAATTACCACGCCCGGATGTATTATAACATTGTTACCAATTATTGTATGATCCATTATTGAAACATTGGGATAGATAATACAATTGTCTCCAATACTCACATTTTTTCCAATAAATACATTGGGATAAATAAATGTGTTGTTCCCTTTTTTTAAGTCTGATGATATCATTTCAGTTTGAACAACAAAAGGCCTAAAATGTTCAACGATTTTACAATAAGCTTCAAAAGGATTTTCAACAAAAAATAAAGTTTTTCCTTCAGGAGCTTCTACACTTTTATTGATAATGATAAATGATGCTTCGCTATTTAAAACCTTGTCATAATATTTTGGATGATCAACAAAAGTGATGTCACCATTTTCAACTTTGTGAATTTCATTTATACCTGTTGCCTCTGCGTTTTGTAGTCCGATAATTTCTCCTTCTATTTTTTCATTAATCCATGATGCAGGAACAGGTTTGATAAATTTCATTTTTTATTTTTTATACGATGATGCAAAAAAAGTTTCGGTAAAAGTCAGTTTTTTTATCGCAAGCGAAAAATTTTTAAATTTTTTTTTAATGCACTTCTTCTTTGTTTAACAAAGCAATGAACTCAAAGCCTTAGCATGCTGATGTTGTTGAAACTATGATGAATAAAGGGTTTCAACAAGTATTGAAATTTGCGAAGCTTATTTTTTTATTTGAAATGCATTTATCATTATCCACACAAACCTTTAAAATGTGAATAAAATAAAAAAAGTATTTTTCATGATAGTAAATTTTATTTTTAATATTGTGTAGGGAATTTTTTTTCCCTGTACTTACTAACCCATCTATATAACAAAGCCTGGTAAAAACTCCGGGCTTTATTATTTTAAATTTCTACTGATTTTTTATTTTGTGTTTAAAACAATGCAATTCAATTTAACTACTTTGCATAAAATATTTACCGTATGCTACGATCAATGACAGGTTTTGGAAGAGCTGAATTTACCTTAGGTGAAAAAACTTTTATTGTTGAAATAAAGTCATTGAATGGAAAACAATTTGAACTTCAGTTAAAAATTCCGCCACTTCTGCGTCCTTTTGAATTTGATATCAGAAATACTATTCAGGAAAAACTTTTAAGAGGCAGCATTGAATGCTATGTAAATATTAAACAAAACGGATCGCTTAAGCCTGTTACTATAAACACCGAACTTCTTAAAACTTATTATTTCCAAATTGAACAACTTGCTAATGAACTCAAAGTTGATATGAATTCTGTTCTAAGTTCATTGCTGCGCCTTCCTGAAATTGTTGCGCCATCAAACGAAGTTTTAAGTGAAGAAGATTTTGCTCAATTTTTAATTGTCCTTAATTCTGCTTTAATTGAATTAGATCAACACCGCATAGAAGAAGGGAAATCTCTTTCAAAAGATTTAAAAACAAGAATTGAAAATATTGAAGTTCAGGAAAAATGTGTTTTGGAATTTGAGCCAAACAGGGTTCTTCGCATAAGAGAAGAAATAAATACACTTCTTAATGAACATGTTGGCAAAGACAATATTGATAAGAACCGCTTGGAACAGGAACTTATTTATTATATGGAAAAAATTGACATTCACGAAGAGCAAATCCGTTTACGGCAGCACTGTGAATATTTTATTGAAGTTTTGAAAGATAACGATCCTGCCAAGGGAAAAAAACTTTCTTTTATACTACAGGAAATCGGGCGGGAAATAAATACAACCGGAAGCAAAGCTTATGATGCCGATATTCAAAAGTGTGTAGTGAAAATGAAAGACGAAATGGAAAAAGCCAAGGAACAGGTTTTAAATGTTCTTTAAATTTGCAAAGTGAAAAAAATTCTTGTTGCAGTATTTTTAATTCAGGCAGTGCTTTCATGTAAACAAATAGACGTATTTGAAAAAAATACAACTATGAAAAATTATAAATGGAAAAGCAGCATTCCCGCCACCGGCTCATTCAATATTTCCGACACTTCTTCGTTATATGATATTTATATAACTCTCCGCCATACTGATGCTTATGAGTTTAATAACATCTGGTTACAAATAGGGTTGAAAAACCCTGATGATACAATGCGTTTCCAAAAAGTTGATCTTCAACTCGGAAACGACCAAAACGGATGGGAAGGAACCGGAATGAACGATATTTGGGAAGTACGGAAGAAATTGAACGATCAACCGCTTCAATTTAAAAAACAAGGAGTGTATAACTTTGAAATAAAGCAAATTATGAGAACCGACCCTCTTAATAATATTATGAGTGCCGGGTTGAGACTGGAGAAAAGGAAGCAATAAATGAATAATTTCACTTTTTATTTTATTTCTCCTTTAAAAAAGTAATCTTATTTTGCATTTAATTATAAATAAATATCATTAGTGAAAAAACTATCGCTTATTGCATCGTTCATTGCATTTTCTATTGCAGCTACTGCACAAGACAGGGGCGACTACCAGGTTGGTGAATTCGGAATTACTCTTGGCGCAGCGCATTACTTCGGAGATTTAAACGCACGTTCTTCAGTAAGGCGGCCCAAACCTGCTGTTGGTATTTTTTTCAGAAAACAATTTGGAAATTACATCGGCTTAAGGGCTTCAGCTCATTTCGCTCAGGTTGGCTATGCTGATAAATACAATAAAAATGAATGGCAGCAGCTAAGAAACCTTAGTTTCAATTCAAATATCTGGGAATTTGCAATTCAGGGCGATTTTAACTTCTTCAAGTTCATGCCCAATGATCCGGATTATATCTTCACGCCATACGTAACTCTTGGTATTGGTGCATTTTCGTACGATCCTTATGCATACTTATATGGTAACAAAGAATATTTAAGGCCGCTTGGCACTGAAGGCCAAAATGCTAATTATGATGGCCGCAAACAATACGGTACAATGGCATTGTGTGTTCCTTTCGGTGTTGGTATTAAATATAACCTTACACCTAAAGTGAATATTTCATTTGAGGTTTCTAACAGATTTACTTCAACGGACTACCTTGACGATGTAAGCAAAACTTACGCAGGCCCTGCAAACTTTCCAAATACAGCGCTTGGGCAGCCAAGTACTGCATTTTTATTGCAAGACAGGTCTTACGAAGTTTTAAAAACTAACCAGTTTCAGGCCGGCGATCAGCGAGGAAACAGTAAACAACGAGATAGCTATATTATTGCAGAGATAGGCATTTCTTTCAATATTACGTCTTACCGCTGCCCCACCGTATTTTAGTTAAATGCATTTAGCAAAAAAAAATTACTTTTGTGCCCTTAAATTTTTAAGGTAACATAATGAATTCCGCTCCGGAAATAAATAAGGGTAAACTTCCACGGCATATCGCCATAATAATGGATGGTAACGGCCGCTGGGCGGAAGAAAAAGGCCACGATCGTTTATTTGGCCATCTCAACGGAGTTGAAAGTGTTAGAAATGTTGTTGAAGGCGCCGCCGAACTTGGGGTTGAATATCTAACACTTTATGCATTCAGCACAGAAAACTGGGGAAGGCCGCAGTATGAAGTTTCAGGATTAATGGAGCTTTTAGTGGATACAATTAAAAAGGAAGTTCCAACACTCAATAAAAATAATATTTCCCTTTCCGTTATCGGTGATGTAAGCTTGCTGCCTGCTAATGCTGCCGCAGAATTAAAAGAAGCTATTAATGAAACTTCTAAAAACACCGGATTATCATTAATACTTGCATTAAGTTACAGCAGCAGATGGGAAATCTTGGAAATGGTGAAAAAAATTGCCGCCAAAGTAAAAAATGAAAGCCTGTTGCCCGAAAATATTTCAGAAGAAGATATTGAATCTGCCTTATGTACGTCAGGTATTCCCGACCCGGAACTGCTTATAAGAACAGGAGGCGACTATCGCATTAGCAATTTCCTTCTTTATCAAATGGCATATACAGAACTTGTATTTTCAAATGTAAAATGGCCGGATTTTAGAAAAAAGGATCTTGTTGAAGCTATTGCAGATTTCCAAAGCAGGCAAAGAAGGTTTGGCAAAACAGGACAACAAATTAATAATAATAAATCGGGATGATGATGATTTTAGATTGTGGATTGATGATTTTAGATTGTGTGATCGACGATTTACGATTTTAGATTGTGTGATTTTAGATTTACGATTTTAGATTTAGGATTTTAGATTGTGTGATTTTAGATTTTAGATTGTGTGATTGTAGATTAATTAAAATCAAAAAATCAAAAAATCAAAAAATCAAAAATCAAGAAATCAAGAAATCACAAAATCAAGAAATCAAAAATATGATTGACGATTTACGATTTACGATTTTAGATTGTGTGATTTTAGATTTTAGATTTACGATTGTGTGATTTACGATTTTAGATTGTGTGAGTGCTCAAAAAATCCAAAATCCAAAATCAAGAAATCAAGAAATCAAAAATATGATTGACGATTTACGATTTTAGATTGTGTGATTTTAGATTTTAGATTTACGATTGTGTGATTTACGATTTTAGATTGTGTGATTGTAGATTAATTAAAATCAAAAAATCAAGAAATCAAGAAATCAAAAATATGATTGACGATTTTAGATTTTAGATTTTAGATTGTGTGATTTACGATTTTAGATTGACGATTTACGATTTTAGATTGTGAGATTGTAGATTAATCAAAAAATCCAAAATCAAGAAATCAAGAAATCAAGAAATAAAGAAATCAAAAATATAGTTGAGGATTTACGATTTTAGATTTTAGATTGACGATTTACGATTTTAGATTTGTGTGATTTACGATTTTAGATTGTGTGAGTGCTCAAAAAATCCAAAATCCAAAATCAAGAAATCAAGAAATCAAGAAATCAAGAAATCAAAAATATAGTTGAGGATTTACGATTTACGATTTTAGATTTTAGATTGTGAGATTTACGATTTTAGATTGTGTGAGTGCTCAAAAAATCCAAAATCCAAAATCAAGAAATCAAGAAATCAAGAAATATGATTGACGATTTACGATTTTAGATTTTAGATTTACGATTTACGATTTTAGATTGTGTGATTTTAGATTTTAGATTTACGATTGTGTGATTTACGATTTTAGATTGTGTGAGTGCTCAAAAAATCCAAAATCCAAAATCA
>JAFDXB010000014.1 GCA_018268175.1 Bacteroidota bacterium
AATGTATTATTAACTGCCGGAACAGTAAGGTTATTAAACGTCTGTTCGCAACCGTTGGCATCTTTTACTTTTACAGAATAGTTCCCTGCCGGTAAAGAGCCAATTGATGATGAAGTAGATCCGTTAACCCATAAATATGAATAAGGTGAAGTTCCACCGTAAGGTGAAACTGTAATTGAGCCACCGGAAGAACTGCATATATCAGGGTTTATAGTTGTATTGATTTGAATATTTGATGACGCTTGTGAAACAACAGATGGCGATGAAATTTTTGTACACCCATTGGCATCCTTTACAGTAAGTGTGTATGATCCGGCGGAAATATTATTTATTGATGATGAAGTACTTCCATTGCTCCAGGTGTATGTATATGGCGCAACACCACCGGAAACTGTTGCTGTAACAGAACCATCGTTATTACTGCAACCTGCATTTGTTGGTGTTAACACGATATTTATAGCAGGTGGTTCCGTTATATTTATTGTTGAATTAACCGGACACACATCTGTACCCGTTACCGTTACTGTATAATTTCCGGCGGGTAAGTTTGTTGCTGTTGCAGTATTTTGCAACGGTGTTGAATTCCATGAATATGTTAAGGTGCCGGTAATGGTTGATGTTGCTACAACACTTGCCGTTCCTCCGTTACAAAGAATTGATGATGCTACTGATGTTGTAACACTGTTTATTTTTATAGTTTTTGTTGTTGAAGAGGAAGGGCCTGTTCTGAATGTAGTTGTCAACTTAACTGTATATTGCCCCGGCGCCGAAAAGGTATGCGATGGATTTTCTAAAGTAGATGTATTATTAACTCCTGATGCAGGGTCTCCGAAATCCCATGTAGTTCCTGTTTGGCAAATTCTTGATACAGAATTAAAATCTACTGTATTACTGCTGCTGCAGATGTATGTGAATGAAGAAGGGTTGGCTGGAACTTCTTCAATTTTAAAATCATCAAAAGCAAAGCCGTCATACAAATTGCATGTTGTACCTGCCCCAAAAGTAAATCTGAATCTTACTGAAGGTTTTCCGGCAAGGGCCGTAAGAATGTGCTTTGCAGTAAGCCATGTACCGGAACCCATTCCGCTGCCGCATGAACCAACAGTGGAGCCAACACTTCCTGACCAACCAGTTGAATTGCCAAGATATTTTACCGAATTTGTATTATACCAGTTAGATCCTTTGCAATTGCTGTTTGACGATGCATCGCCAAGTTTCGTCCAGCTTGTACCTCCATTTAAAGAGTATTCAAATGCTGCTCCGTCGAATTGTTTCTCAGTTTCCCAAAATATTTTAAATGATACCTGCGGGTTTGCCAATGTTGAAAAATTAAAACAAGGGCTTTGCACCCAACTGTTCTCGCCATCATTGTAACCCGGGCTTGTAAGTCCGGCAGTAATCCAGCATTTTGCGCCTCCACCGGCGGAAGTAATAACAGGTTTTGAAGGAGAGCCCCATGCCCACGACGGCAAATTTCCGCCCGTTTGCCAACCTCCGTTATCTAATTCAAAATCCTGAAAATGCGGAAATGAATTAATTGTTGTTGTACACTGGCTATTTGCAAATAAAAATAAAAATAAACTAAAACCAATTGTTAATAGTGAACGAAACATCCGGCAAAAATACTGTGAAAAAACCACACTTTGTAGTGAGAAAAGTCATAATAAAAATACAATTACAACTCTTGAATATATATACTTCGCTTATAATTAACTGCTGACTTTTCCATCTTTACATTTTTTGCTCAGCAGTAGAAAAACCGCCACAGTTGGGGATTTCACGACTACAATAAATCTTATATTATAACTATTCTGCAGGTTTTCAATATGTATTTTTTTTGCTCGCAATCCAATTTTTAAAAACCAATACAAATAAAAGAATGAAAAGATTCTTAACCTTCACACTTCTTTCAATTTTAAGTTTTACAGCATTTAGTCAGGAAATAGTTCAGGTAGGTTGCGGTGAATATATGACCGCTTTCAGAACTTCTGATGGGAAATTGTATTCTAACAAATGGTTGAATTCCTCCTCTGCCACCTCTTATGATGTAGGGCTTTCAAATGTTGTTGATGTTTCAGGAGCTCAATACACTGTTGTTGCCTTAACCGGCGGCGGAGATGTTTATGTTGTTGGAGTTTCAAATACATCAGGGCCATTTGCTACCTTAGTTTCAAAAGATTATACAGGTGCCGCATTTAAAGGAAATACAAAAGTTTATGGTTTATTCCAATGTTATCTTTCAATAAGAGATGGTAAAGTATGGTATTGGGGAAATGGAGATGTATTAAATCAAAGAGGTGGTGCAAATATTGACGCACCTGTACCTCTTAATATGCCTTCGGGAAAAACCATGAAGAAGCTTGTTACTACTTCTCCAACTACCTTTGGTGGCTTATCAACTCTTTGGGGTCTTGCAACAGACGGAACCTTATGGCAATGGGACCGTTCACATACAACTCCATTTCAGGTTACATTTCCCGGCAATATAGCAGTAGATATTACAATGGTAGATGAAAAAGCATTTGTAATTCAAACTGCATCTGACCTATACACCTGGGGTTATTATCCATCTTATGCAGGAGGAAAAAATTCATGGGAAGTAAGCGGTATTCAAAATGTAAAATCAGTTTGGCAAGCTGCAGGCGCAGTTTTCCCGCTAAAGCAGATTGCAGGAAATGCAAACAGCCTTCACATAATTGATGCTAATAATAATATGTTTGCTTCGGGTTCAATGTCGCAGGGCGAAGTTGGCAACGGACAGGCATTCCCGGCTTGGAGAACAGCCTCAAATCCGTGGAATTGGGATTGGTCTAATGGAAATAACATGGTTGCTCCAACCCAAATTCCCGGTAAATTCAAAAATATCTGCACCGGAAATACTATTGCTTTTTATATGTATGCTCAGGATATGGGAGGCAACTGGTATAGCTGGGGAAGAAATAAAAGTTTTTCACTTGGCAATGGCCAAACTCTTGCCCCATGGGGCGGACAAGGATATGATTCATATCCAAATGCTTTGGACGTTCCAGCGCCTTCACTAGTTAAACCAATAAATCAAACATGGACGGTATTGCCGTTCAATCCAACGGCTCCTCGCCCTCCCTTTGCAAATGCAGGGGTAAATCAATACATTTCTGAAAATACCACAACACTTTATGGTAGCGG
>JAFDXB010000150.1 GCA_018268175.1 Bacteroidota bacterium
GGATAATGATCACTTAACTTTCTTTTCAACCTCATATACTGCTCAACATTAAAATTTTTGCTCACAAAAATATTGTCAATTCGCAATGTTGGTGAAATTGCATAAAATGTCCTTCCAATGCCCGTACCCTTCGCTGTAAAAGCATTAATTAAACCATCGCCGATTGTATGATAAGCATACGAGTTTGGAACATCATTGAAATCGCCGCAAACTATTACAGGATAAGGACTTTGATTTATATAATTTTTAATTCTGTTGCTCTGCAACGCCCTTTTTAAAAATCCCGTTTTTAATTTTCCCAGTAAATTTTTTGATTGTGTGAAGTCATTTTGATTTGACATCGCCGGCTTTTCAATAAAATTCATATTTGTTTTACTGAATTTTAATGACTGTAAATGAATATTAAAAACCCGTATTGTATCATCACCGCGTACAATATCGGCAAACTGAAATGTTGAATTATAATCGAAGGGCGAAAATTCAATTGTGTGTTTATTTATAATTGGATATTTACTTAAAATCATTAAACCGAAATGATGATTATTATCAAAATCAAGTTTGGGATTATATGAATAATGATATTGTTTTAATTTAAGGTCCTTTATTAAATCAGGAATATAATTAATTGCTGAAGGATGTGAATCTGAGGCCACCATTTCCTGAAAAAAGGCAATATCAGGATCTATGTCTCTCACAATGTTTATCATTTCCTGTTTTTTCCACGGCTCCTTTTTGTGTGAAATAATTTCAAAATGCTCAACATTCCAACTCATCACTCTTATGTTTTGAGGATGTTTTGCAATGCTAAACTTCGGTGTAAGTGAAAATTTCACAACTTCCGCCAGCGGCGAAATGCATATTGCTACTGCAACTGTGCTTATCAATGCCAGCACAGGTTTTGCAAACAGCCAAAATAAAAAAAACAGAAATAAAATTACCAGCGAAAAAAAAGTTGCCAAAGCAAATAATCCCGCAAACCAATATTTTTCAGGATTAAAAGTATAAGCATAACAGCCTACAATTAGAAATAATGCAAATAAGATATTTGCAGATATAAATAAAATTTTTGTGGCACGCCTAAGACGGTGAAACATAATTAAAGATAAGAATGAATTACCGCAAGAGTTTTTACTGCTTCAACGGTGCACCAACGGCTATAGAACAATCATGCCCCGGCTCACCATGTGGTGGGTTAAGCTTTGCAACTGATGTTCCGGTGGATGTACCCGCAGCTGGCGACGTAATTACCGGCGCTGTTGCAGATGGAGTTACGGCTGGTGCCTGAATTTGACGAACCGGTGTGCTTAAAGGTTCTCCAACAGCAATATCGCATCTGTGATTAGGCTGGCCGTGAGGCGGATTCAGTTTCACTTCAGCACTGGGTTTTTGCGGAGTTGCAACAACTTCATTTGCAGGAATAACTTCCTGAATTTTGTTGGCAGTATCATTTACAACAGCAGGTTCGCTAACAACTACCGGTGTTGATTCAGTTTTCAGAGATTTATCGTAAGCTTCCGAGCTATCATTGTTACACGAACTAAATAAAATTGCTGCCGCAGCAAATGCAGATAATAATTTCATATTCTTATTCTTAAGCCGGCAAAAATAAGAATAATTAACCGTGAATCAATGCATTGAATTAAGGTATTCCAGGCCTAAACTTGTAACATACACACTTAGCATTTCTTTTCCATTAACCTTTATAGGTTTTATATCTACAAGTTTTCGCTTATATAACCCGGGAAAAGATGCACCTAATTCTTTTGACAGGCATATTTCCCCTTCAAATTCATGGCATTTCTTTAGCTTCTCTTCCATTAATTTGGTGAGAGGACGACAATTAAATTTCTTCAAAATTTAGCTTCTGTTTTTTAGGTGATTTTTTTTGGTTTCTTTTTTATTATGAGTTGTATCATTTCCTTTGTTCTCTTGTTCGAGGTTGGAACGTGAGTCAAGGTTATCTCTAACTTCAGGCCTGTGGCTGTGAGATGCTTTATGAAAATTTCCGTCTTCTTTTTGAGGCTTGCGTATGTTTGTATTCCTGTTCATAGATTATTGTTTTTATAACAGGAATAACAATTGTTTTGCCAATCATCAAGTGATTAACATCTAATAAGATACATAATTAGCAAGTGGGGAATTACAATGCCTTTGGGGAATTATTCGTTTTCTTCTGATGCTTTTTTGAGATAATCCAATTCTTCCTGAGTAAGAAAATGTGTGCCGTATTGATTAATCTTATCCAATATTTCATCAATTCTTTCCTGAGAAATATTTGGAGTTTTGGTAAACGGCGGTTTTCCTTTTGTGTTATAAAAATAGGTTTGAGAATTTTTATTTTTTGCCGGTTCAAAAAGTTTGATAAAATTAAAATATGCTTTATTCATCCACGCGCTGCCATCAATTCCTTTGCGGTAAAGTATAATGAATATACATCCCGCGGAAGCGGCAGCAAGATGTGAAATGCTGTATGATGCAAAATTTCCGGCTACGCCGATAAGATCAATAATAAGATAAATTGCAAGCAAAACCCATATTGCCACGCCACCTCTTATATTTCTAAAAAATCTGAACCGTGGATTTAATGTAGTTGTTGCGGTAGCAACGGCAATAACTGAAGAGTTAGCGCCAAGCATATTAACAGGCCCTGCGACGATGTGAGAGGAAATCATAAAAGCCAAACCACCAACTATTCCACCATAAATATATACAGGAATTATTTTGTCGTTACCGGCCATTTGCTGCAATACATAACCAAAAGCCCATAACCACAACATGTTTGAAAGTAACCTGAATAAATTGGAAAGAGTATCAGCAAACATAAACGTAAAGATTGTCCAGGGCTTTTCGCTGAAAGCGGTAAAGTTTGAAGGAATGCTGATTTGGCTTAAAACAGATTGTTCAAATCCATTGTTTTCGGAAAAGGAAAATGCAACCTGAAGAAATAATAACAGTAAAAAAACTACCGCATTAGCGGAAACAAGAAAAACAAGAGCATTATTTTCCTGCCCGAGTGAAAACCTTTTTTTAGGTTTTTTATATTCCTGCGCCCTGTCTGCTTCTCCCATTATCTAAAATAGTTGTTTCTGTTATTATGATTTTTATTCCAGAAATAAACAAGAATAAATCCGGCAACGGCGCCGCCGATGTGCGCAAAGTGAGCAACATTATCGCCGGCAACTTTTGAAATTCCGCCAAACACATCAATAGCAATAATCCCAATAATTGCCCATTTAGCTTTAATAGGAAACGGTATTGGCATTATAAAGAGTTTGATATCGGGATACATATATCCAAAACCGGCGAGAATTCCCATAATTGCACCTGATGCGCCAACTGTTGCATTTTTTGCAAGAATAAATTGATATTGGGCTTGTTCTGCGGCATTTAATGCCAAAGAATCAATTTTGTTGTAATAAACAGTATAATCAATTAATTGAGTTGCAGCGGCAACAATACCGGAAATTAAATAAAAGGTAAGGAATGTTTTGGAACCTAATATTTTTTCCATCGGTGTACCAAACATCCACAATACTAGCATATTAAAGAGGATATGAAAAAATCCTCCATGCATAAACATGTGTGTCAGCAACTGATAAACATGAAAATGATCTGATTTGTAATGATGGAGAGCAAAGGTGTTAGTTATCCAGCTTGGATCTTCATTTCCGGCAAAAATATTTTGTGCCATATAAACAAGCACATTTAATATAATAAGGTTTAGTACAACCGGAGTAATTCTACTATTTGAAAATGACATCATACAAAGTTAATTGATCTGAATTTGGCTGTTTCTTAGTTTTAGAAGAGCAACCGATTCAATGTGATGAGTGTGTGGGAACATATCTACAGGCTGAACTTTTTCAACATAATATTTCTCTGAAAGCAAACCTATATCTCTTGCCTGTGTAGCCGGATTACAACTCACATATACTATTTTCGGCGCTTCAATTTCTAATAATTTATTAATAAGTTTTTCGTGCATTCCCGCCCTCGGCGGATCGGTAATTATAACGTCGGGCCGGCCGTGTATCTCAAAAAAATTATTGGTGCATATTTTTATTACATCTCCGGCAAAAAAATGAGTATGAGTTATATTGTTCAGTTCGGCATTTTTTTTTGCATCTTTAATTGCATCATCTATTACCTCAACTCCAATAACCTTTGAAACATACCGGCTTAGATAAATTCCTATGCTACCTGTTCCACAATAAAGATCGTAGAGTGTTTCATTGCCTTTTAATTCAGCAAAATCACGCGTTATAGAATAAAGTTTTTCCGCTTGCCTTGTATTTGTCTGAAAGAAAGATTTTGGACTGATAATAAATTTCAAACCTTCCAAAACCTCAGTTACAAAGCCTTTTCCAAAATAAACTTGGGGTTCCAAATCATAAATTGAATCGTTGAATTTTGGATTTATTGTGTAAAGCAGCGTGGTTATTTCAGGAACAGATTTTAAGATAAAATCCAACAACGAAATCCTCCCGGGTTCATCTTCATAATTAAGACAAATATTTACCATTAATTCGCCTGTGGAGCAATTACGAATAATAATATTCCTGAGCCATCCCGTATGGTTTCTTATATCATAAAACTCAAGTTCATTTTTCAAAGCATAATCTCTTATGCTATTTCTTAACTTGTTGTTTATTCCATCCATAAGCCAGCATTCCGAAATGTCAAGAACCTTGTCAAACAGTCCTGCAACATGATATCCCAGAGCATTCTGTTGAATTTGTATCTCTGTTTTATTCATCTCTTCGGAAGTTAGAAACCTTTTATTGCTGAACGTAAATTCTAATTTATTGCGATAAAAAACAGTAGAGTCGCAACCTACTATCGGCAAAAGAGGAGGAATACTTGTTTTACTTATTTTTCTGAGGTTATCTTCCGTTTCCTGTTGTTTGTATTGAAGTTGTTGATCGTATGGAAGCATTTGCCATTTACAACCACCGCACGTGCCAAAGTGAATGCAAAAGGGTTCAACTCTATTTGCAGAAGGCGTTTTTATTTCAACCGCACGTCCTTCAGCCCAGTCTTTTTTACTTTTTGTAATAAGTACATCAGCCACATCGCCGGGCACGGCACCTGTTATAAAAATAACTTTTCCGTCAATTTTTGCTATACTTTTTCCTTCGGCGGCATAGCCGGAAATTAATACATCTGTTAAGGTAATACGAGGTTTCTTCTTCGCCACGGGGCGAAATTAGCTATAATTACCTTTGAGATTAGTGTTAATTTTTACGTGGAGGGTTGAGGTAACAGCCAACTTGATTAAATTTGTTTCCCTATAATATTAAATATGAAAGGAATTTTAACTGCTTTGATTTCGCTTATCTCAATTTCTGCATTTTCCCAATATAAAATTTCTGTCATTGCGCCTCAGTACAAACAAGGCATTGCTTATCTGACATATCACATGGGGAAAAACTTAAACCTGCAAGACAGTGGTGTTGTTAATAACAAGGGGCAAGTGGTTTTTTCGGGAAGTAAAAAACTTCCCGGTGGTATTTACTCAATTGTATTTCCCGGAAAAGCATTTACATCTGATTTTTTTGTTGATAAAGCACAGCAGATAAAAATATCATTAGCAGACACTTTGAAACCTCAGGATATTGTAATTGAAGGCTCTCCTGAAAATGTACTTTTTGAAAAATATCAAAAATTTATTGCAACGAAAGGGCCAGATATCCAGCGGGCAAGGCAAAACTTTATGACGGCTAAAACTGCCGCTGATTCTGTAAAATTTGAGAAAGAGTTTAATGTTCTGAATAATGAAATTTCTGAATACCGGAATAGTATTATTAAAAACAACCCAGAATCAATGATGGCAGCACTTTTACTAGCCATGAAAGAGTCGCCATATCCAACAAAAGTTGCGGTAACACGGCAAGATTCAATTGACAATTATAATTTTTATAAAAGCCATTATTGGGATGGGATAACTTTTATGGATGACAGAATTGTTAGAACTCCATTTTTTATACCAAAATTTGAGCGTTATTATCGAGATGTAATGCCACAGTCATCTGACAGTATAATAAAAGATATTGATTATAAGTTGCTTCTTGCCCGCTCTGCGCCTGAATTATATAAGTTTATGCTCAACTGGTTTACAGATGAATATATAAATCCTAAATACATGGGACAGGATGCAATATTTGTTCACTTATTCAACAAATACCATAGTAAAGGGTTAACGCCATGGCTTAATGAAAAGCAGATGGAAATAATAACCCGCAGGGCTTATATGCAAATGGCAAACTTAATTGGTGAACCTGCTTCTAACTTAACGTTACTGGATTCAACCGGTAAAGTAAGAGAATTATACTCATTAAAATCGCCTTATACAGTTGTTATATTTTGGGATCCAAATTGCGGACATTGCAAAGAGGAGCTGCCGCGAATTGATTCTGTTTACAGAGCCAACTGGAAGAAAAAGGGAGTGAAAATTTATGCGGTATTAACCGAAAACCATATTCCTGAATGGGTGAATTACATTAAAAAACATGATCTTGGTGAATGGACACATGTATATCAAAGTGAGGAAATGGCAGAGGCGGAAAAGAAATCAAATGCAGCAAGTTACCGGCAGTTATATGATGTTACACAAACTCCAACAGTTTATCTTTTAGATGCCGACAAAAGAATTATTGGCAAAAAACTTACCTGGGAACAGATAAATGATCTTCTTGAAGTAAAAGAAAAAAGTAAAAACACTAATGAAAAGTAAAAGCCTTTTTTTAACGGCTCTAAGCCTTGGTTTTTTCACTTACGTTAATGCACAAACGATTTTTACAATAGGCAACACCAAAATCACCAAACAGGAAATAACAGAGGCTTACAACCGTAACAGAACAGGGGATAACGATACTACATCTTTAAAAAGTTATGCCGACTTGTTTCTGAATTACAAATTAAAAGTAAAAGAAGCACGTGCCCTTCATTTAGATACTTTGCCTCTTCTGGTTGCGGATGTTCAAAATTTTAAAAGGCAACTTTCTGAAAATTACATGACCGATGAAGAGGAAACAAACAAACTTTTAAATGAAGCAATGAGGCGTTCCGCAAAAGATATTCATGTTGTTTATTTTAAAGCAGATTATAAAAGTTTTAATGATACAATTTCTGCAACAAAGGCTATAACAACCGCAGAAGAATTATTAAATACATCAACAGATTATAATAAAATTGCACAGGCCACAGGATTAAAATTCAGTGATGCCGGATATTTGACAGTTTTTAGCGTGCCATACAATTTTGAAAATCTCATTTATAGTTTATCCACAAATGAAGTGGGAAGATTAAGCACACCATCCGGAATTTTTTTATTTAAAGTAATTGATTCACGGGATGATATAGGTGTTTGGAAAATTGCACAGATTTTAATCGCTGTTGAACCTGGCGTAAATGATGATAGTAATCAAAAGCAACGAGCAGATTCAATATATAATTTATTAAACGCAGGAATGCCTTTCGATGAAGCCGCATTAAAATTCAGCGACGACAGATATTCATACTCTGTAGGTGGCGAACTTCCTGAAACCCGCTCAGGAGTTAATTCTCAGGCATTTGAAAAAGCAATGTTGTCATTAAAAAAAGATGGAGATATTTCAAAACCTGTGCGTACAAAATATGGTTATCACATAATAAAAAGGATGCAGGTTTATCCTTCAGAATCTTATGTAAAACAACAACTGTTTAAAGACGACAGAATTAAAGCAAGTGTTGATAAATTTAATGAAGGGATTAGTAAAATAACCAATCCTCAAATAATCAAGAATCCTTCACTATTTGGTTATGCAGACAGTTTGGATCTTCCTGCCAAAATAAGGAATAAGGCACTTTTACGATACAACAAGAAAACTGTTACGATTGGCGACTGGATTGATTATTACCGGAATAATAATCCGAACAAAGACATTTCTAAAGAAGAATTGTGGAAGAAATTTATAGTGTTTTCAAACAGGGAGTACTACAGAAATAATCTTGAAGATTTTAACCGTGACTTTAAATCGAGAATTAATGAATTTGAAGAAGGAAATTTATTATTTGAGATTATGGAAAGGAAAGTTTGGGAGAAAGCAAATGCTGATTCAGTTGGTTTGAAAAAGTATTATGATGATCACAAACAAAATTACGTATGGGAAAAAAGTGCAGAGCTTATAACATTTTCTTCAGAAGATATGAACGCATTGAGTATGCTGCATGATAAAATGGAAACGGGAGACAAAGTGGAATTTATTTCTAAAAATATACATAGTGATACCAGCCGAGTTGAGTTAACACAGTTAACAGCTATTGCTGAAAGTGAATTAATTGCGGGTAAAGTATTGCCATTGCAATCTCCCGGCGAGGGTGAAGGAACTTTTACAGTAGTGCAAAAAATTATTCCGGCAGGAGGAATAAAATCTTTCGATGATGCACGTGGCGAAGTTGTGAATGATTACCAATTAAAACTCGAAAAAGAGTGGGTAGAGTATTTACGAAAAAAATATAGTGCAGTGATTGTTGAATCCGAATATTCTAAACTTAATTAAGAGCAAATTTGAATAAAAAGATAACTGCACATTTGGCATTAATTGCCACCAATATATTTTTTGCAATAAATTTTTCTGCTGTAAAGCATCTTATCAATCATAATTTAATAAAGCCCTTTGGCCTAAATCTCATAAGAGCGGCAGTAACTACTATTTTATTATGGCTGTTATTTTTATGGAAGCCAACCGGTAATAAAATTCAACGAAAGGATGTCTTAAGATTTATTCTTTGCGGTTTAACCGGAATAGCGATTAATCAGCTTTTATTCTTAAAAGGATTGTCGCTCACTTTTTCAGTTCATGCCTCAATGTTAATGTTGGTAACACCAATTATAATTACTATTGCAGCAGCAATAATTTTAAAAGAACGGCTAAATCAGAATAAAATTGCAGGGCTTTTATTTGGCGTTTCCGGAGCTTCTATTTTAATTTTTTCAAGAACATCTCATGGAACTGCAACAGACGTAATTTTAGGTGATTTTTTAGTGATCTTAAATGCAATATCTTATGCTTTCTATTTTATTCTGGTAAAGCCTTTAATGATAAATTACAACAATGTAATGATCATAAGAATGATTTTCACTGTGGGAACATTTATAATTCTTCCTTTTGGCTGGCAAGAATTTCGTGAAATTCCGTGGCAAGCATATTCCGGAGTTGATTGGTTCGTTTTAACATTGATTGTAATTGCCGGGACATTTTTCGCCTATCTTTTTAATGTATATGGCATTAAAATTTTGGGAGCTTCCATTGCAGGGACATACATATATTCGCAACCATTTTTTGCAGTTGTTATAGCCATGATAGTTTTAAATGAGCATTTAACACTTTTCGAGATAATTGCAAGTGGATTAATATTTTTAGGAGTTTATTATTCAACAAAAAAGATTTCTGA
>JAFDXB010000151.1 GCA_018268175.1 Bacteroidota bacterium
AAAAAAGGCTGCTTATTTCTAAACAGCCCTTTAATTATTTTAAAAATAAATTACCAGCCTTGCTTTGCAACTCCGTCTTTAATTGCTTTTTTTGCTCTTTCTTCTCCAAGCATAGTGGTCATTTTATTTCCTTTTCCATCATCTCCCTGCGCCATGTAGCCACCACGAGAAGTTTTAGTGATCACCGCATTATGCATTGGGCAATTTTTTTCCTTAGTTTTCATGCAATAAGCTGTTAACATTTCCGCCATTGTAATTAGTTTTTTAGTTTATAATAATTTATTTTAAAAGTTTATGCTACAAGCTACTTAAAAAACAAACTTATGCCAAACATAAGTAGATTTTTCTAAATTTAAACATCAATTTTCGCATATTTTGCGTGAGTTTCAATGAATTCCCGGCGCGGCGGAACTTCATCTCCCATCAACATGCTGAAAACCCTGTCTGCCTCAAAAGCACTTTCTAAGGTTACTTGTTTAAGAGTTCGTGTTTGAGGATTCATTGTAGTTTCCCATAATTGTTCGGCATTCATCTCACCCAAACCTTTATATCGCTGTATGTTTACGCTGTCATCTTTTCCTTGCCCCAGCATTGAAACAAGCTTTTTTCTTTCTTCATCATTCCAGGCATATTCCTGTTCTTTTCCTTTTTTAACAAGATAAAGTGGAGGTTGTGCAATATAAATGTAACCCTGCTCAACAAGTTCCTTCATATATCTAAAAACAAAAGTTAGTATCAGTGTTGCAATATGGCTTCCGTCAACGTCGGCATCCGTCATAATAATAAGCTTATGATAACGCAGCTTAGAGATGTCAAGAGATTTAGGGTCTTCCGGAGTTCCTATTTTTACACCGAGTGCAGTAAAAATATTTCTTATCTCTTCGTTATCGTAAATTTTATGTTCCATTGCTTTTTCTACATTAAGAATTTTACCTCTTAACGGAAGAATAGCCTGAAAGCTTCTGTCGCGGCCTTGTTTAGCGGTACCTCCCGCCGAATCACCCTCAACAAGAAACAGTTCACAATTAGCCGGGTCTTTATCAGAGCAATCCGCAAGTTTTCCCGGAAGCCCGCCTCCTACCATCACGCTTTTGCGCTGAACCATTTCACGTGCTCTTTTTGCTGCTGCACGTGCCTGGGCGGCAAGAATTACTTTTTGAATTATAGTTTTAGCATCTCTAGGGTTTTCCTCAAGATAATTTTCCAAAACACGGCTGAGAGTAGTATCAACAATACCCATCACCTCACTGTTACCAAGTTTTGTTTTGGTTTGGCCCTCAAACTGTGGTTCAGGAACCTTTACAGAAATAATTGCTGATATACCTTCCCGAAAATCATCGCCTTCAATACTAACTTTTGCCTTTTCAAACATTCCTTGTTTTTCGCCATAGCTTTTAAAAACGCGGGTAATGCTTCTTCTGAAACCTGCAACGTGTGTACCTCCTTCAATAGTATTAATATTATTTACGTAACTAAAAAGGTTTTCCTGGTAACCTGCATTATAAATCATTGCAACTTCCACTGCCACGTTGGTGGCGGCATCATGCCCGTTACAATAAATAACATTTGGTATCAGTGATTGCCTGTTTGCATTTTTATCAATAAGTTCTACAAACTCAACAATACCACCTTCACTGTGAAATATTTTTTCAAAAAAGCCGCCTTCTGCTTCTTTATCTCTCAAATCGCGAAGTGTAATTGTAATGCCTTTATTTAAGAAAGAAAGTTCTTTCAATCTTCCTTCAAGTATTTCCTTGTTGTAGGTAGTGGTTGTAAAAATTGAAGCATCAGGCCAAAATTGAACTGTAGTGCCTGTTTGGTCGGTAGTGCCAATTTCACGAACTGAATATTGAGGAAAGCCTTTAAGATATTCTTGTTCAAATATTTTTCCTTCCCGGTTTACGGTAACATGAAGTTTTGTACTTAAAGCATTAACGCAACTAACACCCACACCATGCAAACCACCTGAAACCTTGTAGGAACCTTTATCGAATTTACCTCCGGCATGAAGTACTGTCATCACCACTTCAAGGGCACTTCTGTTTTCTTTAGAGTGCATCCCTGTAGGAATTCCTCTTCCGTTATCGCTAACGGTAATTGAATTATCCTCATTAATTGTAACAACAATATTATTACAATGCCCTGCAAGGGCTTCATCAATGGAATTATCTACAACTTCATATACAAGATGGTGTAAACCTTTGGTGCTGATGTCGCCGATATACATTGCCGGCCTTTTTCTTACAGCTTCTAAACCTTCCAAAACCTGAATACTGTCTGCGCCGTACGAACCCGGCATCATTACTTCTGTTTCTTCGCTCATAAAGTGATTGGGAGTCAAAAAATTTAATAAAAAAAACTATTTGCAAATATACTCTAATTTAAGGGAAAAACAGCTTAAATAATGCACACTTTCAAAGGTAAATAGTTAATAAAATGCGTTAAAGAAGAAGAACCGTGTATTATTAATTATATTTGCGCAATTATTATGAATGGAGATGTGGAAATACCAACTTTAGGATCAGAGTTTCCGGTTGTAAATGCAAATTACAAAATCATTGATGAGATGATCCGTGAAATTCCCGGATCTGTGAGCTATTCAATAAAAAGAGTTGCAAAACAACCCTCATTTAACGTTGAAGATACAGGAATGCTTATCTACAATTTTGAAAAGAAAAGCTCCAAAAATAATTATATCGAACTTCGTTTCTGCGTAGCAGGAAATTCATATTGCAACACTCCGGAAAAATCCTGCGAAAATTGCGCAATTCACAATGCAACACAATGCGGAAGCTCAACAGAAACTATTGATTTTGTTTCCTTTAGATATCAACCTAAGTATTTCAGGCAGTTTATAAAAGAATATTCTGCAACCGCCCGGTTTAATGAAAAGGTTTTGTCGTTTAACCATAAAAATTCGTTTTCCAAAAGTTTGCCGCTATGCGGAAAAACAAGGAATGTATTGGAATCATTACTTAACAACAATTTTTCGGGTGTAAAGCAAAATATTTTTATTAATGCTCAGGCGCAAATCCTACTTCTATATGGAATGGAATGTATGCTTGGCGAAAAAGAAGACTTGCAGTTTACGTGTAAATTCCTTGCCAACGAAGAAGGGCGGGAAAAAATAATGCTTGCCAGAGAAATTTTATTAAAACATATAGGTGAACCCATTACTATAAAATCTCTCAGCAAAAAAGTTGCAATTAATGAATGTTATCTAAAAAAGGGCTTTAAAGAAGTATTTGGCACTACAATTTTCGATTTTTATCATAATCAAAGAATGGAGCACGCGAAATACCTTTTGTATGAAAAAGGTTTAAATGTAACAGAGGTTTCGTCTTTGCTGGGATATTCTTCAATTTCGCATTTCAGCACAGCATTTAAAAAGCATACCGGTTTAAAACCATGCGAACTTCTTTTTAGGTAATTTTCCTTTTTTCGTAAAATGTTTTCCTTATTATAAACAACAATTCTCAATGCAGATAGTTCCTTTGCGGACATAATAATATCTGTATGAGCAAATTTTTTATAAACTTTCTAATTGCATCATTATTTATATGCAAAGGATTTTCACAATCAGTTTCAGGATATATATCCACAAGCGATGGTAGCCCGGCATCATCAGTAAACGTTGAATTATATGATTTAAAAATGTTCACAACAACCGATGATAATGGTTATTTCATTTTTAAAAATGTACCCGATGGCCAATACAAAGTAATAGCATCATATTCAGGCTTACAAACCAAAATTCTAAATATTGATGTAAAAAATAAGCCGGTAAGCGTTGTTGTTACGTTAGCTGAAAACACTCAGCAACTTGATGCAGTTATTGTTAAATCATCAAAAACAATAAATGAAATGCCGGTTACAGCAGGCAAGGTTAATATTAAACCGATGGACCTTCCGCAAAGCGTAGTTTATGTAGGAGAAAACACAATTAAACAGCAGCAGGCATTGCGTTTAAGCGATGTTATCAGAAATGTAAATGGAGTTTATTTAGGAACAACAAGAGGATCGGCACAAGAAACTTTTTTCGCCAGAGGCTATAATATTTCAGCAACAAATATGTTTAAAAACGGTGCCAGGTTGAATAATGGCGTAATGCCGGAAATGAGTTCAATTGAAAAAGTTGAAGTTTTGAAAGGCGGTGCTGCAATTTTGTATGGCAATGTTGCGCCGGGCGGAATTGTTAACATGGTAACAAAACAACCAAAGTTTTATTCAGGCGGTGAAGTATATTTCAGAACAGGAAGCTATAATTTAATAAGACCGGGTTTTGATATTTTCGGCCCGTTAAGCAAAAAAATAGCATTCAGAATAAATGGTGTTTATGAAAACTCAGAAAGTTTTCGTGATGTAGTAACTTCTGAAAAATTTTATTTCAATCCTTCCTTTGTTTTTAAAGCAAGTGATAAAACAGAAATATTATTGGAAGGCGATTATCTGAAGAATAATTATACGCCCGATTTTGGTATTGGTTCTATTGATAATTCACAATTATCACCATTATCAAGAAATACTTTTTTGGGAACACCATGGCAATACAATAAAGTTGATCAAACAACAGCAGGACTGACAGTTAAACACAAATTAAATGCTGCCTGGAACATAACATTAAACGGTTCTTACCAAAATTACTTAAGAGATTATTATTCAACTGAAAGAATACAGGCTAAAGCAAATGGCGATTGGGGACGGCCTTTAAATAAAATTGGGACTGCAGAAAACCGGTTTAATGTTCAGGCTAATTTAACAGGTAATTTTAAAACCGGAAAGCTAACTCATTTGTTGTTGGCAGGAGCTGAATCTTACACATATAAAACCAAAACCTATGGATATAACAATCCAACTCTGTATGATTCAATAAATATTTTAAATCCAAATAAATTTACTCCCCGAACAGACATTCCAAATGCAGATAAGAATAAAATAACTGAGGCTCCTGTTAGCAGCCCCGGAATATACATTCAGGATTTAATAACACTTTCACCCAAATTTAAATTACTTGCAGGGGTTAGATGGTCGCAGCAAATTACAAAGGCTACAACAACCAAATTCTTAGATAAAGACAGTATTTCAAAAAGCAGCACATCTTCTGTTGATGCATTTTCTCCAAGAATCGGGTTAGTGTATCAACCAACTAATCACACTTCTATTTTTGCAAGTTATTCAAATTCATTTTCGCCCAACACCGCAACAGACGTTAATTTAAAGCCTCTGCCACCATCAGTTATTGATCAGTATGAGCTTGGAGTAAAGAATGAATTTTTAAACGGTTTACTAAATGTGAATGTTACGCTTTATACAATAGTAAATAACAATCTGGCTCAAACCGCTCAATTTGCAGCAGATGGAGTAACGCCAAATACAAATACATCATTAAAAGAATTGGTAGGTCAAACTACAAGCAAAGGCATTGAATTAGATATTCAGGGAAATCCTGTTAAGGGACTAAATATAATTGCAGGATATAGTTACAACGATATGCGTTTCTCGAAAACTGTTACAGGAAAAGGAAATTATATTGAAGGAGAACGCTTGGTTAGCACCCCGCAAAATACTGCAAATGCAAGTGCCTTTTATGCAATTCAAAAAGGAAAACTAAAAAATTTGAAAGCAGGCATAAGCTTTATTTATATAGGTAACCGCTTCGCGGGATGGAATAATACTCAACAACAAGCACAAAGTTATTCAAGGTTAATTCCTGTTTCCGGGTTTTCAACAACTGATATTTCATTAGGATATACATACAAAAAGTTTGATTTTCTTACAAAACTTTCAAACATTTATAATACGTTCAATTATTATGTGCACGAAAATTACAGTGTAAATCCTATAGCGCCACGACAGTTTGT
>JAFDXB010000152.1 GCA_018268175.1 Bacteroidota bacterium
CAGATGGGTCTTTAATTAAACCTTCTGAACTCGCTTCTTTTACTTCGTGTTCTGTTTCTTTAAAAGAATCAGCCTGATCCAATATCTTTTCATAAGTAAAAATAGGGCAACCAAATCTTACAGCAAGAGCAAGGGCATCAGATGTTCTGGAATCAATTTCTATAGTGTCGTTTTTAGAACTGCAAATAAGTTTTGAATAAAAAATCCCTTCTTGTAAATCATTGATGACCACTTCATGTAATTCAACATTAAATGCCACCATAAAATTTTTCATTAAATCGTGAGTAAGGGGACGGCTGGGACGCATTTTTTCAAGCGCTACGGCAATTGCCTGTGCTTCAAAACCTCCAATTACAATTGGAAGCCGGCGCAGGCCGTTTATTTCTCCTAAAACAACAGCATAAGAATGCGTTTGTGTAATACTGTGTGAAAGGGCAACGATTTCAAGTTCGATTTTTTTCATTTACGGACCGAAAGATATTAACAAATATAAAATACAATTTACAAACCTTTTAGGTTTTTAACTGCATCAATTATTTTGGGCATAACTTCAAAAATATCGCCAACAATTCCATAATCAGCTGCTTTGAAGAAAGGCGCTTCAGGATCTTTATTAATCACCACAATTACTTTACTTCTGTTTACTCCTGCTAAATGCTGAATAGCTCCGGAAATTCCAACGGCTATATATAAATTAGGAGCAATGGCAAGACCGGTTTGTCCCACATGCTCATGATGAGGACGCCAGCCCAAATCGGCCACAGGCCTGCTACATGCAGTTGCTGCACCTAAAAGATGAGCAAGTTCAGTTATTAAACCCCAGTTTTCGGGGCCTTTCAAACCACGGCCGCCACTTACAACAATTGATGCTTCACTCAATGGAATTTCACCTTTTACTTTGTCGGTTTTTACAACTTTTATCTTAGGGGTTCCACCATTGGCACTATAATCTTCAACTTCTGCTTTAGCATCTGTTTTTGTTACCGCATAAGAATTTTGGTTAAGGCTTATAATTTTTGTCTCTGTATTTATTTTGATATGTGCAAAAGCTTTCCCGCTGAAAACACTTTTCTTAACAGAAAAGCCATTTGACAGGTCGGGTAAAGCAACGGCGCCAACTACCAAACCTGCTTTCATTTTTACGCTAAGTCCCGGTGCCACTGCTTTTCCGGTGGTATTGTTTGAAAGCACAATTACATTAGCAGAAATTTTTTCGGCAAGGCCTGAAATTGCAGCTATGTACATTTGTGGGTCGAGGTTATTGAAAGATGCATCTTTAACAGAATAAACTTTCTTTAAACCGTAATTCCCAAAATTGGAAAGATCTTCTGAAGTATTTCCGATTATTATTCCGCAAGCTTCAGTTGACAATTGTTGTGCAAGAGCCGCGCCATAGCAAGCTACTTCAAAAGAGGATTTTTTTATTTGGCCATCGGCCTGATCTATATATACTAATACCATAAAATGCGTTTGGAATATTTTAAAAAGTTATATCACACGTGCTTCTTCATGAAGTAATCTTACAAGTTCAGCAGGGTTATCTGCCGGAATTAATTTCACTCCGGCTTTTGCCGGTGGCATTTCAAATGAAGCAATAGAAGTGTATTCATCAACTGCTGCCGGCTCAACAACTTTAAGAGGTTTAGTTCTTGCGCCCATAATTCCTTTCATATTCGGAATTCTTTGTTCTGCCATTCCTTTTTGGCAACTTACAATCAATGGCAAAAGCGCTTCATCAGTTTCCTCTCCACCTTCAATTTCTCTAACTGCGGTTGCAATGTTTCCATTAATATCCAGTTTAATTGCATGGCTTATAAATGCCATGTCAAGAATAGCAGCTATCATTCCACCAATTGATGAACTGTTGTAATCAATAGTTTCCTTTCCGGTAAGTATTAAATCATAGCCACCTTCTTTTGCAATATTTGCTATTTGGGAGGCTACTGCGAAAGGGTCTTTGCCATCATAATTAATCCTGATTGCTTCATCTCCACCCAAGGCTAACGCCTTTCTTATAACAGGATCATTTTCGGCAAGCCCTACGTTAACCAGATGAATTATTGTTGATGGATCTTTTTCTTTAAATTCAACGGCACGAATGAGTGCATACCATTCATCATAAGGGTTAATAATCCACTGAACGCCATCTGCTGCAAATTTCGTATTGTTATCAGTGAAAGCTATTTTTGCAGTAGTATCAGGTGTTTTGCTTATACATACAAGTATTTTCATACCAATCAATTAAATTTAAAAGTTGTTTATGCAACTATTTATTAGTTGAACGGGGCAAAGATAATTTAATATTTTTTTAAAAAGCAATAATGGATCGAATTAATAGATTGAAACAATTTCTTGAGAAAGAACCAAATGATCAGTTTTTGAACCATGCTTTAGGTTTGGAATTTATTAAGGCAGGTGAGATTCAAAATGGAATAGACAGATTTAAAAAAATATTGGATAATGATCCTAATTACATTCCTTCTTATTATCATCTGGCCGATGCTCTTATTCAATTGAACTTAAGAGAAGAGGCAAAGAACACTTATTTAAAAGGCATGGAAGTTTGTAAACATGCCTCCGATATGCATGCTTATAATGAATTAAAAGGAGCTTTTGATAACCTGGAATTTTAATTTATGCTATCTTCCCAATTTGTTGATTTTGTAAAAAGTGAAAAGATATTTCGTAAAAACGACAGTGTTTTAATCGCTGTAAGCGGAGGTGTTGATTCGGTTGTGCTTTGTAATTTGTTGTGGGAAAATAATTTCAAATTTTGTATAGCTCATTGCAATTTTAAACTACGGGGAACCGAAAGTGATAATGATGCTTTATTCGTAAAAACTTTATCGGAAAAATTTAAAGTGCCTTTTTATTATATTGAATTTGAAACTGAAGAATATGCATTAAATAATAAAATTTCTATTCAACTTGCCGCCAGGCAATTAAGATATAAATGGTTTGATGAAATTCTTGAGAACCCTGTAAATGGCATAAATAAAATCGTAACAGCGCATCATGCTGATGATAACATTGAAACGATATTAATGAATCTGGCGAAAGGTACCGGAATTGCAGGTTTGAGGGGAATGTTGCCTGCAGGCAAGATTTCGAGGCCATTGTTATTTGCTGCAAAAAATGATTTGCTCGATTATGCAAACAGCAATAATATTTCCTGGCGGGAAGACAGTTCAAATTCATCAGATAAATATTCAAGAAATTTTTTTAGGCACAATATCACACCCTTATTCGAAAAAGTATATCCGTCTTTTACAAAAAATATGATTGCTAATGCGAAAAGAATGAGGGATACTGAACTTATATTTTTTAAAAGTATAGAAAGAATCAAAAGACGGTTGCTCTTTTACCAAAATTCTGAAATACACATCCCTGTTGAAGGGCTTAAAAAAATTGAAGGATATGAAACTATACTTTTCGAGATTATTAAAGATTTTGGATTTACAGCTCCATCTCTTCCTGCTGTTGTAAAGTTACTTGACAGTGAATCGGGAAGATATATCCAGTCTGTATCACACAGAATTTTGAAAAACAGGAATTGGCTAATAATAAATGAACTTTCTGAAAATAATGATAATAATATTCTTTTGGAATCTGTTCCTTGTTTAGTTAAGTTTTCAGGAAAAAATTTAAAAATATCTTCTATTGAACGATCGGCGGATTTTGAGCTTTCATCAGATTCTGAATTTATTAATGCTGACAATTTAGTCTATCCTCTCATTTTAAGAAAATGGAAGAATGGTGATTATTTTTATCCTCTTGGAATGCCAAAGAAAAAGAAAGTAAGCAAATTTTTAACTGATCTTAAGTTATCACTTTTGGATAAAGAAAATACCTGGGTGCTTGAATCAGATAAAAAAATAATTTGGGTTGTAGGGTTAAGAATTGATGACAGATTTAAAATTAAAACAACAAATAAAAGTATTTTAAGGCTAACCTTATCGCCCGAAAAGTGAAGGGTGTTTTAATTGTTCTTTTATAAAAACAAAAAGTTCCGGGTTGAAGATCGCTGTTAAAACTACAGCGAACAATAATCCGTAAACAGCGCCGTATAAATGTGCATCATGATTAACATTATCCTGCCCTTTCCTTCCCATATAGATGCAGTAAACGATGAATAAAATTGCATATAAAGTAGCCGAAATTGCTATTGCACCGAAAAGATAAATGCTGCTCCACGGACTAAATACTATAGCCGCAAAAACTACTGCCGAAACGGCCCCTGATGCACCCAGTGCACGATAACCATAATTGTCTTTGTATTTAATTGTACTTGATATATCTGAAATTATAAGTGCCGAAAAGTAAAGAAGCAGGTAAGCAATGTCTCCACCTAAACCATAAACATTGAAAATTATTTCTACGTTTCTGCCAAAGAAAAATAACGTGAACATATTAAATATAAGATGAACAAAATCCAGATGTAAAAAACCGGAAGTGACCATTCTGTAATATTGATTCTCTCTCTTTATTTTATAAGGCCAAAGAATAAATTTATCTACAAGTGAATGATTTTGAAAACCGATAAAAGAAATAATTGCATTTGCAGCAATTAAAAATAACGTTACCGGCATTTCCGAAAAGTCCATGTATTAGTTGTTAAGTGTGATGATATTTTTCGTTTCGCAATATAGTACAGGCACGGTATATTTGTTCACTAAGAATAAGACGGACAAGTTGATGAGGAAAAACCAGTTTTGAAATACTCCAAATAAAGTTTGCTCTTTTCTGAACTTGTTCATCAACACCAAAAGCACCACCTATTAGGAATATAATTTTTTTTATGCTTTTGTTGCCACAATCTTTTATAAGTTCTGCTAAGGTTTCACTAGAAATGTTTTTTCCGCGTTCATCCAATAAAATTAAATAGTCATCTTTAACAAGATAATCCAATATAAGGTCGCCTTCTTTTTTTCTAAGATCCATTTCGCTCATCATACCGCTGTTTTTCGGTGTGGGTATAATTATCCACTCAACAGGAAAATAATTTGATATTCTTTTTGTAAAAATCTCCACGCCTTCTTTCACATACTTTTCATTTTGTTTTCCTATGCTCCAAAATTGAATTTTCATTTCAGTTAATTGTATTGCAATATAACAATAAAAAAAAGCCCCGAAGGGCTTATAAATCAATTGGGATTTTTTAGAACCGCCCATCAAAATGTCCATTCGTTATGGAGATATGATGAGATAGTGTGTCTGATAGGTTGGCATTAAAAGTGCCTGAAACGGCCGTATTTGTTAAACTGTTTATTGTTACTGAACCGGAGTAAGATTTAAAAACAGGGCCTTCAACTGATCCTTGATATGTTCTGTAAGACATTACTCCGTATGATGATGAGGTAGTTGCACTGTCGAGTGTAATTGTTGCCGGGCTAACTGTATTTGCAGGCATAACTAATAATAATACTACTTCTCTGCTTTGATTTGTAAGTTCTTCTGTTGCCTTTATTTGAACAATTCTGGTTATACTGTCAACGGAACTATATGCAAATGTTGTAGTTGTATTACTTAAGTTAAATGATGAACTTCCACCAAAAGTAGTGTCGGTAGTAAATCCTATTTCAGCTCTACCGGAATCTATATTATCATGTGGATTTTCAATTTCCGTGCTCTCTTCATCTGAGCATGAATACATTAGCATAAGCGAGATTATTCCGGTGAGTAATAATTTAAAATATTTCATATTATCTTTTTTTTGGTGTAATAATAAAATCAAAACTTATGCCTTTTCTTTTCAATATTTTATCGGATATTTATTTATATGAGGAAATTTATTTCAGTTCTTAAATGGACAGCCATCATTTTAATTTCCTTGCTTGCTATAGCTTTTATTTATATTTCAATTAATAAACAAGAAATAATTGCCGGTGTTAAAAAGGACATTGAACTAAAAATCAAAGGGCATGTTGAATACACCGAAATAGCTTTAAGCTTCTTTAAATCTTTCCCGGTTTTTTCTGTTGAGTTAACTAATGTTTCGGTTACTGATTCACTTTTTTCTGTTCACCATAATAAATTATTCACTGCCAAGGAAGTGCTTCTTAAACTAAATATTATAAATAAAATA
>JAFDXB010000153.1 GCA_018268175.1 Bacteroidota bacterium
AATAAATGAAAAAACCGGCATTTCGGTAGTTAAGAAAACTTTTACCGGCGATCAGGTAGTTCCTAATATGGGAAACATAAATGTAAAAGTGAATAATTCAACCAGGAATAGCATATCCTGGGGCGCAGTTTACTGGCAATATTTTGAAGAAACAGATAAAATAGTAAAAAGCAGTAACAGTGGCCTTTCAGTTCAAAAGAAAATTTTGGTAGAAATTAATACTCCATCCGGTCCTGTATTGAAAGATGCAACTAATATTGCCAAAGGCGATAAGGTTGTAATAAGGCTTGTAGTAAAAGCTGACAGAGATTTTGAATTTGTTCATCTGAAAGATGAGAGAAGCAGCGGTGTTGAGCCATCCGAAACTTTAAGCGGTTATAAGTTCAGCGATAATTTATTTTATTATCAGTCAACTTTAGATGCATCAACAAATTTCTTTATTTCATATTTACCCAAAGGAACATATGTATTTGAATACTCTGCATTTGCTAACCAAAAAGGAGATTTTAGCAATGGATCTGCAACAATTCAATGTTTATATGCTCCTGAATTTAAAGCAAATACTCAAGGGAGCCGTATTACAATAGAACCTTTGCAATAACTTATATTTGCAACCTTAAATTCAGATTTTTATGTATAGGTCACATACCTGCGGCGAATTAAGGAGCGAAAATATTGGTTTGGAAGTTAAACTTGCCGGATGGATTCAAAGTATTAGAAAATTTGGATCCGTTACTTTTATTGATTTACGCGACCGTTATGGTATTACTCAACTTGTTGTTGAAGAAGACCTCGAAAAAAAACCTTTGGGAAGGGAATTTGTCTTACAAATTATAGGGAAGGTTCGTGAAAGAAGCAATAAAAATCCGAATATTTCTACCGGTGAAATTGAAATATTTGTGAGTGAAATTACAGTATTAAACAAATCGGTAACGCCGCCATTTACAATTCAGGATGATACAGACGGTGGTGACGACCTCAGGATGAAATACAGATACCTTGATTTGAGAAGGAATGCCATTAAGAAAAACATAGAGCTGCGTTATGCAGTTAATATGGCCACCAGAAAATATTTACACCAAAATAATTTTCTTGATATTGAAACTCCATTCTTAATAAAATCAACGCCTGAAGGTGCACGCGATTTTATTGTTCCTTCCCGAATGAATGCAGGGCAATTTTATGCATTACCACAATCGCCACAAACTTTTAAACAACTTTTGATGGTTAGCGGTTACGACCGTTATTACCAGATAGTAAAATGTTTTCGTGATGAAGATTTAAGAGCTGACCGCCAACCTGAATTTACTCAAATTGATTGCGAAATGTCTTTTGTGGAACAAGAAGATATTCTAAATATGTTTGAAGGATTGGTAAAATATATTTTTAAAGAAGTAAAAAACATTGATTACTCCGAAAATATTTTAAAAATTACTTGGGACGATGCGATGTGGAATTATGGCAATGACAAACCGGATACACGTTTCGACATGAAACTTGTTAATTTAAAATTCCCTCTGCATGCTCATCCTAACCGAAAAGATATTTCTCACCTGATTAACAAACCTGACTTTAAAGTTTTTGATGAAGCCGAAACTGTAATAGGGATTGTAATTCCCGGCGGCGCCGAATATTCAAGAAAACAAACTGATGAATTAACAGATTGGGTTAAACGTCCGCAAATAGGAATGAAGGGGCTGGCTTTCATTAAGGTAAATAAAGATGGTTCAATAAAAAGCAGCTTTGATAAATTTTACAATGAAACTGAACTAAAAAACATCGCTGATGCAGCATTAGCTTCTCCCGGTGATATTATTTTAATAGTTGCCGGAAAAGAAGAGCTAACGCGGAAAGCCGCAAGTGAACTGCGTTTGCTGATGGCCGAAAAATTAAACCTTAGAAACCCTGAGTCATTTAAACTTCTTTGGGTTGTTGATTTTCCTTTGTTTGAATACGATGCAGACAACAACAGATGGGTTGCAAGGCATCATCCGTTTACTGCGCCAAAACCTGAGCAAATTGATTTAATGATCAACAACAATCCTGCAATTAAAGATCCGGAAAACTATCTTCAACATCCTTATGCCAACATTAAAGCAAATGCATACGATTTGGTTTTAAACGGCAATGAAATAGGCGGCGGATCTATAAGAATTTACAGAAAAGAATTGCAGCAAAAAATGTTTGATGCCCTTGGTATGGATGAAAAAGAACAACATGAAAAATTTGGCTTTCTGCTGGGTGCTTTTGAATATGGTGCACCGCCTCACGGCGGACTTGCATTTGGCTTTGACAGGCTTTGTGCAATCATCGGCGGAAGTGAAAGTATTCGTGATTTTATTGCTTTCCCAAAAAATAATAACGGCCGTGATGTTATGCTTGATGCTCCGGCATTTGTTGATATTAAACAACTGGAAGAACTTAACATTAGTATAGACATTCAGGAATAATTTTCCTTATACCATTTAGTATCTTTACAATGTGAAATTTTTAAATTTTCTCATTGTAATTTTTCCGCTTTTCGTGCATTCTGAATCGCTTCAGGATACTGTATTTCTTTACAATAACAGGAACCAAACTGAAAAAATACTAAATCGGAAAATTATTAATTCCTATTTGGAGAAAAAACTTTCTGATTCAACAGAAGAACTTTGGGCTTCAGCATTTTCGGCTGCTCAAATACTTAACAGAAAAGATGAATGGTATAAATCAAAAATCAATATTGCTGTTAAATATTTGCCGCTTGCTACAAAAGAGTTTAAGCATAAAGTTCTGGAAATAATTTTTCCGCTTGCCGGTTATGAACAAGACGCATTATCATTACTTAATCAAGAAAATGATCCTGAAATTTTTGCGATGTGTGGCGAATATCTGCTAAAAAGCAAAAATGATTATTATATTAAAACAGTACGAAATGCTTCATCTGAAAAATTAAAAACAAATCCTCAAAATATATTTTATAAGCAATTATTATCACATACCAATTCCCAAAAATATTTTGCAGATTACATTTCGTTTTTTGATAAAGATTATTTAAAAGGAAATGTAATTGTGATAAG
>JAFDXB010000154.1 GCA_018268175.1 Bacteroidota bacterium
AAGAAAAGCAAATTCAATATTTATTGGATTTGGGGAATTATTCTCCTTACAATGCTTGTGTATAATTTTTTACGTAATGTAAACCCCGCCGGTGTTGAAACAGACCAACAAAAGTTTTACACTATGGTTAAACAGGGCGATGTTGAAAAAATTAAAACTATAAGGAATAAGCAATTGGTAAGGGTTTGGGTTAATCCCGACAGTATGAGAGCTAAAACTGCTCTTTATCAAGAACTTCTTACCGATTCACTTGATCCCAAAAAGTTTGACAATGCACTTAAATCAAAGCAACCACAGCTTTGGTTTTCTATAGTAGATGATAAAACTTTTGCTACGCAGATGACGGATTTCTACAATAAAAATCCTGATGTAAAGCAAGTACCTGACTCACCGGATAATGAAGGTGAATGGTTCAGCGCATTGCTGAGTACACTGCTGCCTATTTTATTGATAGGGTTTTTATTTGTAATGATGATGCGTAAAGTTGGCCCGGGTGGCGGAGGTGGGCCCGGCGGGCTTTTCAACATCGGTAAGTCGAAAGCTACTTTGTTTGATAAAGGCACCCGTGTAAATATTAATTTCAGTGATGTTGCCGGCCTTGATGAAGCAAAAGTTGAGGTTATGGAAATTGTTGATTTCCTTAAAAATCCCAAAAAATACACTGCCCTTGGAGGGAAAATTCCAAAAGGCGCATTATTAGTTGGACCTCCGGGAACCGGTAAAACATTGCTTGCTAAAGCTGTTGCCGGCGAAGCTCAGGTTCCTTTCTTTAGCCTTAGTGGCTCCGACTTCGTTGAAATGTTTGTTGGCGTAGGTGCAAGCCGCGTAAGAGATCTTTTTAAACAAGCTCGCGAAAAAGCCCCTTGTATAATTTTTATTGATGAAATTGATGCAATAGGGAGGGCCAGAGGTAAAAATGTAATGATGAGTAATGATGAAAGAGAAAATACTCTTAATCAGTTGCTTGTTGAAATGGATGGCTTTGGTACCGACCTTGGAATTATTATTTTAGCTGCTACTAACAGGCCTGATGTTCTTGATGCTGCCTTGCTTCGCCCGGGCAGATTCGACAGGCAAATAGCAATTGACAGGCCCGATCTTGTTGGCAGGGAAGCGATTTTTAAAGTTCATCTTGCACCAATAAAAATTTCTCAAAATCTTGATGTACACAAGCTTGCAGAACAAACACCAGGATTTGCAGGCGCCGATATCGCCAACGTTTGTAATGAGGCTGCTCTTATTGCCGCTCGTAAAAATAAAGATGCTGTGGATATGGGTGATTTTCAGGATGCTATTGACAGAGTTATCGGTGGACTTGAAAAGAAAAATAAAATTATTTCTCCGGAGGAGAAGGAAATTATTGCTTATCATGAAGCAGGACACGCAATTTGCGGATGGTTCCTCGAACATGCATATCCGCTTTTAAAAGTTACCATAGTTCCGAGAGGAACCGCCGCTCTGGGTTATGCTCAATACACACCTAAAGAACAGTATTTATATAATATTGATCAACTTACAGATCAAATTTGTATGACCTTGGGTGGCCGCGCTGCGGAAGAAATATTCTTTAATAAAATAAGTACCGGTGCAAGTAACGACCTTCAGCAAATTACCAAAATTGCTTATAGCATGGTTACTGTATATGGTATGAGTGAAGATATTGGAAATATTAGCTATTACGACCCTTCGCAAGAAAATTATTTTACCAAACCTTACAGTGAAGAAACAGGTAAAATGATTGATCATGAAGTTAGAAATATTATTGACAAAGCTTATGAAAAAACAAAAGCTCTTCTTACGGAAAAAAAGACTGAAGTTGAAAAACTTGCAAAGGAACTTTTGGTAAAAGAAGTTTTGTTTAAAAGTGATGTTGAACAATTAATTGGTAAAAGGCCATTTGAAGAGAAAAAACTTCTTGATATAGAACCTGAAGATGCTGTTGTTGAAAACCCGGAACCACCCTTCAATGATGAATTGAAGAATCCTCCGGCAATTTAATAGTGCCTTTGAAATTTGATTTGTAAAAGACACTTTTAAAAGGTGTCTTTTATTTTTATAAAAGAAGAAATAAATTATATACGGATGCAAAAACAAAGATTATTTGTGTACGGCTCTTTAAGAAGCGGTTTCCGGAACCCTGCATACAACTATCTTACAAAATATTTTCATTTAATAGGCGAAGGTGTTACCAAAGGAAGAATGTATTTTAATGGCGAAACCCCTGTTGCTGTTCCAACTGAAGATGAACATTATTTATCCGGTGAACTTTATGAATTAAATAATGAAGCGGAATTTGATTGGGCAATAAATCAACTCGATGATTATGAGGGATTGAATGTTATGCCCGGTGAATGGCCGAAATATAAAAGAGAAAAAGTTTTGGTGTTTAGAAACGGCTCCGAAAAGGAAGCTTGGATTTATTGGTATAATGGTTCTGTAAACGGCTTGCCTGAAATTGAAATGGGAGATGTTTTAAAATATCTTTTAGAATTAAATAAACATCACAAAGTTGGATAACAACAATATTTATTTTTTGTCCGATTTTCATCTTGGCGCCCCTAATGCCGAGTTAAGCCTTTTGAGAGAAAAAAAAATTGTTGCTTTTCTTGATTCTATAAAAAATACGGCTGACCAAATTTTTATTTTAGGGGATTTGTTTGACTTCTGGTTCGAATATAAAAGGGTTGTTCCTAAAGGTTTTGTAAGAATTCTTGGGAAACTTGCCGAAATAACAGATCGTGGTATTCCTGTTCATTTTTTTGTTGGTAATCATGATATGTGGATGAAGGATTATTTTCAAAAGGAATTGAACATTAAGGTTTATTTTGAACCTCAGGAATTTATACTTCAGGGTAAAAAGATTTTAATTGGGCATGGAGATGGCTTGGGCCCCGGTGATAAAGGCTATAAATTCATTAAAAAGGTTTTTCGAAATCCTATTTCAAAATCACTTTTTGCGGCTCTTCCTCCATATATAGGAATGGGGCTTGCTGATTTTTTCAGCAAAAAAAGCAGAGCTAAAACCGGCACTTCTGATGAACAGTTTTTAGGTGAAGAAAAGGAATGGTTAATTATTTATTGTAAAGAGATTTTAAAAAGTAAATTCTTCGATTTTTTTATTTTCGGGCACAGGCACTTGCCAATTGAGTTTGATTTGACTGACAAAAGTAAATACATTAATCTTGGAGATTGGATTAAATACTTCAGCTATGCTGTTTTATCTGATGGATTGATTGATTTGAAATTTCTCAATGAAAACAAAAATGAAGAATTTATTTAAATACTTTTTCCTGATTTGTTTTATTACAACTTTTACTAACGTTGAAGGGCAAACTGTTTACCATGAACTCCGCACTTTGAAAGGCAATTTTACAGATTTTGAAGTTGATGCCCTTGACAACGTCTATACAATTTTCGGTGCAACAGTTACAAAAAATTCCTCTCCTGAAAACTCTGTGTTTACTTATAACAACGTTAAGAAATACGGTAAACCTACATCTGTAAATGTTTTTAACCCTTTTAAAGTTTTGTTGTTTTACAAAACTTATCAAACTATTGTTTTGTTAGATAAATATATGTCTTCGCTCGGAAGTATAAATTTACGTAAGTCCGGTTTATATAAAGTAAATGTAATAGCGTCATCGTATGATAATAAAATCTGGGCTTTTGATGAGCAGGATTATAAATTAAAAAAGTTAAATGATGATGGTATCGTCCTTTCGGAAAGTACTGATATAAGATTAATATTGGATGATACTCCTCGGTTTTCTTCTATGTTTGACGCTTCTGGAAAGGTTATTTTATATGATGGAAACCGTGGAATTTATTTTTTTGATTATTACGGTGCCTTTCTTGACAGTATTAAAATTAAAGATTTAAAAAGCACGGGTGTGTCAGGCAATGTTTTTTATGGCATTTATGAAAACGAGATATTTACAGTAAATATAAAATCAGGCATTATTCATAAAATGCCGATTCCTGAAATACTCAAAGGCTCTTTATTTTTTAAAATGAATAATGATAAAATTTACAGCCTTTCGGCAGAAGGCATAAAAATTATTGAATGGAATTAATTATTTCAGCGAGTTCTTTATCCCATTTTCCGGTTTTGCCATACTCAACAACTCTTCCAACTTCCTTTCCTTTATACATAACAATGATAGACGGAACATTGAATACTCCTAAAGCTTCACTGATATTTCCTTGTACATGCTTATTTCGGTCGGCAGCAAAAAATGAAATTCTGTTATCCGGAAAATTTGCCTGTTCCTGAATGGCAAAAAATTTCGGAAGTACATAATGAGTGTCTTCGCACCATGTGCCACCAAAAATTATAAAATTTATTTTATTTGATGCATTTTTTAAGGCATTTACAAGAGACGAATCGGGCTTATAATTTTCAGTTGATTTTTTATACCATGCGAAGGCGGAATCATTTATTAAAATATATTTTGAAATAGACCCGTTCAAAATAACTTCACCGTTTTCTATTTTATAAGTATATGGTGATTGAGCTTCTGACATAAGAGTTATTAATATTAAAAAGGAAATGAGAAACAATTTCATATTAAAGATTGGTTTTTAATTCGCTTAAAAAGGCTCTAAGTTTTTTTAATGATTCTATTGCATTTTCTTTTAATAATGCATCATCATTTTTTCTAAGAAATTCTTTTGCTCCTTGAATTGTATATTTTCTTTCGCGAAGCAAATGATGAATTAATTTTAAATTCTTAACATCTTCCGGTCTGAAAAACCTGTCGCCTTTACCATTTTTTTTTGGTTTCAGGATTTTAAATTCACTTTCCCAAAATCTTATCAGTGACGGGTTTACCTTAAACATTTCGGTTACCGCTCCCATAGAATAATAACTTTTAGAAAATAAAATTTCGTCGTCAGGGATTTCTATTCTTTGAACCGAAGCTGCCATTTCACTCATCTTTAGCCTGCCGCGGCCGTTCTTTTTTGCGGCAGTAGTTTCTTTGACCTCTTTTTTTGGAGTATCATCAAATTCAAAATTGAATGAGGTTTGAAACAGTGCCATAATTAAAATTAATCAAAACTTTTTGCACTTCCTGTTGCAGCTATTTTCAATAGTTGATCATACTGCTCGGCATTTAGATCATTATAAAAAAAGTAAACCGGATTTACTTCCTGTTTGTTCACATGAACTTCATAATGGCAGTGAGGCCCGGTACTTTTGCCCGTGCTGCCCACCCAACCTATTACCTGCCCACGAGTTACTCTTTGCCCCGGACGAACATTTATTCTAACCATATGCCCATACAACGTTTCATATCCGTAACCATGATTTATAATTACATGATTGCCGTAACCCCCATCCATTCTGGAGGCAACCTTTACTACTCCGTTTCCGGTAGCATAAATTGGAGTTCCCTGTGGTGCCGTAAAATCTAAACCCTTATGCAGTTTTGGAGTACCGTAAACGGGGTCTATGCGCATACCAAACCCCGAAGCTATTCTGTTAAGTTGCTTATTGCTAACCGGCTGTATTGCCGGGATGCTTGCTAATTTTTCCTCCTGATTAGCTATGAGTTTTGAAATTTCATCGTAACTCTTAAACTGATAGGCAACACGAGAAGCCATATTGTTTAATTGATCTGCAATGTCTGCCGCAATCTCATCATCATCCATTTCGCTCACCTTCACCATTTCGGTTTTTTTCTCCATTACTTTTGCTCGTGCACTATCAGGAATTGGGTTCGCTTCGAAAATACTTCTGTAAACATCATTGTCTCTTTTTTCAAGTTCAGAAAGTTGATTTTGTAATGCGTCAACTTTTTTACGGATGTTTTTATAATTTGAATTTAATAATTCATATCTGCGCTGCGCTTCTATATCCTGCGGTTTCGGAAAAAATTTATTATACAGGTAAATAATTAATGCTGAACTTACAAGGAGGGCTGAAATGAACCCAAAAAATTTTAATAACCTGACATGGAGAGGCGTAGTTAATTTTTCATACTTAAGAGTATGAGTATTATAGTAATATTTAATTTTCTTCATTCCGCCTGTTCTCTAAACTACTATTTTATCTATAATTTGAGTCACCTTTTACTAACTTTGGCCGTTCGGTGAAGTTTACAAATATAAACCCGATAATTCAGAAAAAAAGCACACTTTTTATGCATAGCACAGCTGTAAGGCAAGCCTTCTTAAACTTTTTTAAATCCAAACAGCATTTAATTGTTCCTTCTGCACCAATCGTAATTAAAAATGATCCTACATTATTGTTTACGAATGCAGGAATGAATCAGTTCAAAGATTTTTTTCTTGGGAATAAAGTTCCGCCTTCCACGCG
>JAFDXB010000155.1 GCA_018268175.1 Bacteroidota bacterium
ACAAACCCAATCATTCCATAGCTCATTTCCTCTTGAAACCCTTTTGGTAAATTTTTGGCGACAATATCCTTCAATTTTACAAATGCGGCTCTTCTTTCTTCAGGAATTGTTTCTATATAGTGTTTAACAGAAGTAGTCATTATTCTTTAAATTTTGTTTTATATGTAATCAAAACTGCACCGGATAAAAAAGTTTTAATATCTGAAAAAACTAATTCAAATCTCCTCATTTCGCTATCAAATAATTTTTGACCATTGCCTGCAATTACAGGATGAATGCATATTTGAAGTTCGTTTAATAAATTCTGCTCCAACCCTTGATAGATAAGGCTTCTGCTGCCTAACACTATTGATTTGTAACCTTGAGATTTTAAAAGTTCAATTTGATCTTTCAATCTAAGTGTAGTGATTTTGGCATTTTCCCACTCTGTGGAAGTGAGAGTACTGGTAAAAACAATTTTATCAATATTGTTTATTGTTTCGGCGAAATCATTAATTGCTTTTTCATCAGAAGGCTCATTTAAAATCCCCTGCCAAAACTTCATCAACTGAAATGTCTTTCTTCCAAATAAAATAACATCAGAATTTTGCAGCAATTGCGTATAATGATCGTGTACCTGAGAATCAGGTGTTACAGAGGTATGATCAAACACTCCATCTACAGTAACATTTATTGCAGCACAAACTTTTACCATAACATTTATTATCTTTTAGCAGCTCGACCTCCGCCACCGAGTCCAATAATTCCAATAATAAATCCTAACCAGTAAAAAAAGCCTGTATTATGTTCTGCATAGAGGCCCACGTTTGCGCCAAATAATTTACCAATCAATGCAAAGAAAAATACAAAGCCATGAAGAATACCATAAAAAAAACCATACTCTTTTGATGTGTTACCGGCAGGAGCACAAGATGATAAAAACATTAAAGTAAATATCAGCAGTAATATAGTGATAGCCCTATTCTTAATCACATTAAAATATTTTTATTAAATATATTAAAACCTGAAAACATTTTATAAAAAAAAATGCCGCTATCAGGAATAATAGCGGCGTGTCAAACTTAACTTATCTCCATGAAAAACTATATTCTTATTGCCCTTAAATCAAAATCAAGAAAAATATCCGGCATAATATATTCTGAATCGGAAAGGCTTTCGTCACTGTTATAATCGAGCCCGAAGTTTAGCCTGTTGATTTTTAATTTTGCTTTAATTATAAGTTCATTGTTTTCCAGGGAAACTTTTGCAGGAAATACTACAACTCCCGGTGTTCCAAGAATTGTTAATTTACCTGTCACTAAAACGTTTGCTCCAGGAATTGCATCAGGAAATGATCCATCATAAAATTCAGAATGCACAATTTCGAATTTAAGTGATGGATATAAGGCGATATTAAAAAAGTCTGCACTTTGTAAATGATGAATCAATTGTGCTCTTAATGTTTCATCAGCAATATTGTAATTAGTGATAGAACTCAACGGCATTTCAATTTCTCCGGATTTAATTAAGCCACCGGAAAAGTCAATGTTTTTGCCTTTTACTTCAATACTTCCTTCGTTAAAATATCCATTGCGCAGAAAGCCTTTCCAGTTTATAACCGAATTGTCAACAACTTTATAAACCGGCAACCCGGCCTTGGTTTCATTATCTTTTTTGCATGACAACAACATTAATAAACCGGCAATAGAAATTGCATAAAATATACCTTTCATTTTAATTCTTTTTATATTCAAACTATGTTTGAACAGTTAATAATAAACGAAAGTATATTGTTCAAAAACGCATCAAATCAAAGCAATATTTAAATGCAAATAATTAATGATTAAACGATAAAAATTTTGTTTCAAATGTATTTGCGAGAAAGCAAAAGAATCCTATAACGGATGTTATCAAAAAGTAAAGCAGCAGTAAGTACAATACCTGCAAAAATTAATCCGTGAATTTTAAAAAAAGTAAAGAGGATACCACCGGCAATTCCTCCTAAAAAAAAGAAACTAATAATAAATAAACGCAAACGAACAGACCTGCGCAATTTTTTCCTTTGGCCTGAACTCTTATAAAAGAAGAGTTGTGATAGATCTATTCCTAAATCTGTAAACAAACCGGTTAAGTGAGTGGTTCTGACAACGGAATTTGAAATTGAAGTAACAAGTGAATTCTGCAAACCCATTGCAAACAAAAGGATGCAAGCTGTTAAATCGGGTGAAAACAAGTGTCCAAAAAAGCCGGTAATATATAAAATAGCACATTCAAAAGTTGCAGGAACTATATAAATGTAGTGATCATTTTTCCGTGAAACTAATTCGATTAATAGATTGGAAAAAAATGAACCGGCGAAAAAGAAAAATATAAAAAGAAAAAAAATAAAACCGTTGTAAAAATTTAGTTTAAAAACTTCATCAATAAAAAAGGCAAAATGGCCTGTTACGTTTGTAGTTAAACGTTGCACAGCAAAAAAGCCAATTACATTAACTATTCCTGCCACAAAAGAAAGTAATGAAGCGATTTTAAGGTTATGGGTATAATTTCTTGTTTTTCCTCTGTGCCTGAACATTGTTTGCTATAAATCAGTTGTAAAAATATTTACAATAATAACAGTTATAGGGAACACAAATAAAAATTTAATCTGTTTGCTTCAATCAGTATCGCAGGAGCGACATAAATGACCGGAAATTCTGTATCGCTCCTATGGAGCTTATTTAAACGCCAATCATTCAGAGCTATTAACATATCGCCGCTGTGCGGCTTTTAGATTCCAAACACAACCATAATCTTAAAATGATGTGTTTCATTCATAAAGCTCCGTAGGTGCGATATGCTAACAGAGACAATATTAAAATTTCAAAATAGCTCCATCGGAGCGATATATCAATTAAAAATTTTGCAAATGAAATTTGATTATTGCGTCGCCTTGTTATATGAAAAAATCAATAACTATATGAATGTTAATTTTTTAAGGCAACATTATATTTTGGAAAAATATTTTATCAAATTGACTTAGAATATTATTTCCAACCTAATTCAGGTGCAACATATTTGAGAATAGAATTTAATAAATGGATATTATATTCAACACCCAAAGTATTTGGAATAGTAAGCAGTAAGGTATCAGCCTCCTGAATTGCCTCATCTTCTCTTAATTCTTTAATCAATTGTTCCGGTTCTGCTGCATAGCTTCGGCCGAATATTGCTCTTTTATCCTGTTCAATGTAACCAAGCTGATCTTTTTCTTTTCTTTGGTTTCCGAAATATAATCTGTCCTGATCATTCACAATTGCAAATATTGACCTGCTCACTGATGTTCGGGGAATTCTTGTATGGCCGGCCTTTTTCCATGCCTCTTTAAACATCCGTATTTGTTCAGCTTGCTGAATATGAAAAGGCTTACCATTTTCATCGTATTTAAGGGTTGAACTTTGCAGGTTCATTCCGTTTTCTGCTGCCCACACTGCTGTTGCATTAGATGCCGCTCCCCACCATATTCTTTCACGCAAACCTTCTGAATAAGGTTCAAGCCTGAGCAATCCCGGTGGATTTGGGAACATTGGATTGGGGCTTGGTGGTGCAAAGCCTTTTCCGTTGAGCCTTTCAAGAAAAAGTAATGATTTCTTTCTTGCCATCTCTGCATCATTATCATTTTCTTCAGGTTCATACCCAAAAAAACGCCAACCATCAATAACTTGTTCCGGACTACCCCGGCTAATTCCCAATTGCAACCTGCCTTCGGCGATAATATCGGCAGCGCCGGCATCCTCTACCATATACAATGGATTTTCGTATCTCATATCAATCACACCTGTGCCAATTTCAATATTTTTTGTTTTTGCTCCAATCGCCGCTAACAGCGGAAATGGCGATGCAAGTTGTGCCGCAAAATGATGCACACGGAAGTATGCGCCGTCAAGGCCAATCTTTTCAGATTCAACTGCAAGCTCTATTGATTGCAATATTGTATCAGATGCCGTACGGGTTTTATAGCCGGGATAATCAGCCCAATGGCCAAAAGACAAAAATCCGATTTTTTTCATTTGAACTTTTTATTAATCTATCCAAAATTCTGCCGATTACAATAAAAGCCAATAAAAAATTATACAATGAATTATTGGGATTCGCAGAAGTCTTTAAGTTTTTGTAATGCCTGTGGGTAATGCTTTTGGAAATAATCTACGTACTCATTAATTGAATCCATTTCAACAACAACATCAGTAGCTCCGTTATTTTCTGAAAAAGAATAATTTTCATGGCAGCCCGCCCATTTATCTACTTCTTCACCACTTAAAATTTCTTTACCATCAACTAAAAAACCTTTGTGTTCTATTGAAACGAATTTTGGTGAAATATTTTCTGCAATTTCAGAAACCATTCCTCCCTTTTTGCCGCTTGCGTCAACAGCCGTAAAATAAATTTTACTTCCCTTTTCCCAACTACCTTCATAAGTAGAAGTAGGGCTGAAAATTGAAACCCAGTTTTCATAAGATTTTTTATCAGATAATCCCAGCATTGAATCGTAAACCGATAAAATTGGAGCATTTATAGAAATCGTAAATCGCAATTTTTCCATTTCTTAAATATTTTTTAGAGATATAAATATATATTTTCTCTAATAGAAAAATGAAAAAATATTTATTTGAAATTCAAAAAGAATAGAGAATTAATTTTTTGACCAAACAGAGATTATTAGTTTTCCAAGCTTTGAAGTTTTGAATTTCTTTTGAGTATAAGAGCAAGTAAAACAACACTCAAGGCAGTTATAATTGCAAAAAATTTTTCGAATAAGGAGGCTGCTAAAGAGTTGCCGACAGTGTTAAAAACAAATAAAATTAAATAACTCCACAAACAAAATCTTATTAAATAGCGAGGTATAATTACCTTAATAAAATTTCCTTCCATTAATAATATCCATAACAAAAAACCATTTAGCACAATGGAAATTAATTCAAATAAAAACATTTGTTTTTTTGTTTCAATCTTTCCTCCCCAAACAACATTATATGGAATCACACCACAAAGTATGAGGAGATGAAAAATTATAACAGCTACAATAATTCCTGTTAAAAACTTAATAGCTTTCATTATAATTCATTAACCTAATAAAAAATTAAATCTTTCTGCCTACGGCATGATGGTAAGGTGAATTTTTGCTAATTACTATATCCGTCAAACCTGCCTTTTCCATCATTGAAACAATTTCATTTGCAGAAAACCGTTGTTCCAGCCTTGTACCGAACCTGTCGAGTGAATCATTTCTCACAACAAAAAAATTCCGGTTATGGTAAGTTGATAAAGGCATTTTATTTGCAATTTTTTTAAGACCTAAAACCTTAAAAAACCTTCCTGTAATTATTACAGGCATGTAAACTGTAATTGCAATTAAATCACATGCGAATCTTTTAGATTTTCCCGGCAAAGCCGAAACCGCCTTTCTTAAAAAATTAACTCCTCCAAAAATTAATTTATATAACGAGCCTCGGTTGTCAAGGCTATAATATAAATACACATAAAAATATCCCCCTTTTTTTATTTTCTTAACGCAATCATTCATAGCAACCTGAGTGTTAGGAATATGATGAAGAACTCCTACAGCCATTGCAAAATCGAAGGTTTCATCATTAAAAGGAAGGTTTTCGGCAGAAGCTCTTGTAAGCCTTACATTATTAGTGTTTTCTAAAAGTTTGCTTGCGGCAAAAATTGCATTGCTGGGATCAGTAGCCTCAATAAAACCGGCTTTCGATGACAGGTATTTTGTCCAACGCCCTGTTCCGCAGCCTACATCCAAAGCATAGGTGCTTTTATTTACCATTTCATCTGTTATAATATCGAAATACTCATCACCTATTTGCTTAATAACCTCATCTTCAAATTTGTTGAACTTCAGCCACTCTTCGCCAAATTCTTCAACAACTTTACTGTCAATATTCTGCCCTGCAGAATTAAAAACAGCAATTTCACCCGAAGCTGAATCAATTATTTCATCTGGCCGACTATTATAAGGAACAGGATTTGGCATTTAAAATATTTCGGGCGAAAATAAATAATTATACCACAAAGAAGGATATGTATTTTATCGTATCTGAAAAGCAATAGATTATTCGGAATTAGAATTCTCTTCCAAAGGAAAATGACAGGCAACCATAATCTTTTTTAAATATATGGTAGTATGCAACCCGGCCGAAATATTTTTTATTATGAAACAACATAACTTTTGAGGATGGTTGTACACCAAAAAACACTTTATTTTTTACCAATATACCCCCTGCTAAAAAACTTGTTTTTAACCGCTGGGAAAGATTATATGAATAGCCCCCTAAAAGTTTTATTAAGTACTTCGTGTATCCTTCTTTAAGCCTTTCCGGAATGGGGAATGGGTATAAAAATTTATTAAATAAAGTTTGAGGGAATAAGGCTCCTCCTAATTCGACTGTTGGGTAAAACTTATTTTGGCTACTAAAATCAGCCGAAACAAAAACACCGATATTAAACTTATTTGATTCAATATTTTGATTATAAAGTGATAACCCATATTCCGGTGCACAGGATATCGTCACCTTTGTAGTTTGGGCAAAAGAAGATAATGCAGCAAGATGAACAAGAAAAAAGAATACTGTAAATATTTTGAATATACCAACTATTTTCATTTTTAAATATTTCTATGAGGAAGATATTTCTACCATTTCAATCAAGAAAAATTTAGTCCGGCATCAATCAAGCTTAGACTGCGACGTTATTGCAATTCTGTTCCAGCCATTAATTGTAACAACAGCCATTATAACCGTTGACATTTCTTTATCTGACAGGTGAGCCTTTGCATTTTCGTAAATTTCATCAGACACGTGACGAGTAGAAATTAATGTAATTGCTTCCACAAGCTCTAAAACCGCTCTTTCTTTTAAGGTGTAAAGATCTGTCTCTCTCCATGCATCGAGAAGAAATAATCTTTGCGCAGTTTCACCTTCTTTCATTGCATCACGAGTATGCATATTTATGCAGTATGCACAACCATTTATTTGTGATGCACGGGTTTTAATAAGCTCGTATAATTTTTTATCGAGGCCACTTTGTGCAATATATTTTTCAAGGCCAATCATTGCTTCGTACGCCTTGGGATCTGTTTTTAAGATATTTATACGCTCTTTCATAAATGAGTTTTTACAATTTAATACATGAATTTACTAAACATGCATAATTATTATTGCCAAAAACATTTTACAGGCATCAACTTTGAGATATAATAATTGTTATTAAAAGTTTTAATATGGCTTACTATATTAAATATAGAGGTGCTAAAAAAGTTCCTGTCACAAAAATTAAAATAGCTCCGGGCGAGGAAGGCAAAAAAGACCCGATGATGTTTGTTTGGCCACGTAAAGACTGGATAAATGCAGGAGAAGAAATACCAACGCACAGAAGAAAAAGTAAAATATACAAAACTGATGAAAAAATTCCCGCAAGAAAAATTGTTACCGGAAAATAATTCTTGCTGAAAGCAATCAGTTTATTAATTGTTTTTGAAAAACTACAATAGACCAAAAAGGAAAGAGTTAGGCATTTTATTTTTTACCTATCAAGGCTAAAAATTCATTTTTTATAGAATCTGTTTCAAACCGGCCGGAAAAAGTTGAAGTAACTGTCATGCTATTTGTATCGCCAATCCCTCTTGAGGCAACACACAAATGATCTGCTTCTATTACAACCGCAACATTATCATGTTGAAGTAATTCTTTTAAGGAATCAGATATTTGAATTGTAAGCCTTTCCTGAACTTGGGGCCGTTTTGAATAATACTGAACAATACGGTTTATTTTTGAAAGGCCTATTACCTTTTCGTCAGGAATGTATGCTACATGTGCTTTTCCAATTATAGGGACAAAATGGTGCTCACAATTCGAATAAACAGTTATATCTTTTTCCACAAGCATCCTTTTGTATTTGTATTTATTTTCAAACAGGCTTGCCTTGGGTTTATTTTCGGGATTTAAACCGCTAAAAATTTCTTTCACATACATTTTAGCAACTCTTTTTGGAGTATCAGCGAGGCTGTCATCGTTTAAGTCAAGACCCAATGTTCGCATGATTTGGGCAAAATGAAATTGAATTTTTTCTATTTTTTCACCATCTGTCAATGAATGAAGTTCAGAATGGAATGCATGTTTAATGCCTCTTTCTTTTAAGTTTATTTTTATCACTTCTTTCATTCTTCAGAATTTAAAATTTTGTTCATAACATTTTTTACAATTTTATCGCAATAGATAAGATTAAATTCAAAAAGTTCATCTGCAGAATATTTCTTTTCTATTTCATTCCTCAATATTGTCCGAGCTCTTTTAAGCCTGACTTTTACATTTGATTCTGAAATATTTAATAATTCCGAAGTTTCAGCAACGCTCAATCCTGTTATTTCACGAAGTGTAAAAACCATTCTGTAATCAAATGAAATTTTGCTCAATGCATCCTCAATAATGTACTTCAATTCCCTGTTATGAACTATGTTTTCTATGTTATTAATATGATTTGTAAACATAGGCTTGTCTTTATCTTTTATTTCATTACCAATGTGAATTTCATTTTTAAACCCGGTTTTGTTTTTTCTTCTGAAACAATTGTTCAACATAATTTTTATTAACCACGTTTTAAACTGTGACCGTTGCTGAAATTGCCCCAAATTTTTGTATGCATCAATAAAAGTATCCTGCATTAAATCTTCTGTATCTTGATGATTGAAGTTATACGACCTTCCAATTTTATATAAATACGGATTATATTTTCTTACAATAATTTCATATAAAACCTTTTGCCCGTCTAAAATTTGAGCGATTATTTCAGCATCGCTGAAAGTATGAGCTTCAATCATAATTACAAAATGTTTGAAAACAATTGGAACATTCGTTTTAAAATTACTACTATAATAAAGAGAGTATTGTAATATTAATATGGTTACAAATAAATACTAATAATTTTTTCTAAGAAAATTATTACGGATTTACTTCGGTGAGAATGCAAACTTTCCAATTCAATTTTATGATGGATTTACTACCTTAAAACGTAGGCCTCTTTCACGGTCAAAAAGGATTTCTAAATAGTATAAAGAATTTTCGGTTACTATATAATTAAATGACAGTATACTATTGCTAATTTCAAAAGGAACATACTGTTGCTTTTTTAAAGCAATGGAATCTATAACAGTTTTATATTTCCTGCCAGACTTTTCCAAAATATATACATCCGGATTTCGAAAAATATTAGAATTTATCTGAAGGTCTTTTATTTTCAATGAACAAGAAATTTTAAAATTTATTGTATCTCCCTTTTTTGCTTCTATTATTCCCATAACCGGATTTAAAAATTTTACGAAAGGCAAATAAAATGGGTTATAATAAGCACCTTCGCAGAAATTCTTTTTAGTGTAGCCCGGCAAAAATGACCAACTGTTGTTTAAAGGATAATGGTTTCGAAAAAAATCGACTTTACATAAAACTGCATTATATAAATGTTTCAGTTAGATTTTAATTTAAAAATCACGGTCTGGAAATTATTCTTTGCTCGGTTCGTACAATGGGTTTTCTAACATCTA
>JAFDXB010000156.1 GCA_018268175.1 Bacteroidota bacterium
AATCAGTGTTCTTAAATTGAACGCTGATGACGCTGATAAACACGGAGTTATATTTTTAAATTCTTTCAGCGAAAACCCGCGTTATCCGCTAAATCCGTGTTCTTAATGTGAACGCTGATATTCCTAATAACTCTGATGAACGCGGAGTAATATTTTTAAAGTCTTTCAGCGTAAACCTGCGTCATCCGTTAAATCCGTGTTCTAAAATTGAACCCTGATGACGCTGATAAACACGGAGTTATATTTTTAAATTCTTTCAGCGTAAACCTGCGTCATCCGTTAAATCCGTGTTCTTAATGTGAACTCTGATGATGCTGATGGCGCAAATAAACACGGAGTAATATTTTTAAATTCTTTCAGCGAAAACCCGCGTTATTCGCTAAATCAGTGTTCTTAAATTGAACGCTGATGATGCTGATGACGCGTGAACACGGTGTAATATTTTTAAATTCTTTCAGCGTAAACCTGCGTCATCCGTTAAATCCGTGTTCTTGCGCTCCTTAGCCGAACTTAAACGTTTAATATTCGCTTTAATTTCAGCAGTTTCGTAACTTTTCAGTGGGGAGGGGCGGCCGTTGTTTCCTGGTCGTTAATAAATTGCAAACTTCCAAAAAATTTATGGGGAGTATTTGGGGTAAGGAAATTTTTTTTTCTCTCGCTCTTTGGCTGTTTTAAAAAACTATTAATATTATTTATGGAATAGTAGTAACCTGTATTAATATTTTATAACTGCGTCGCCGCCATAAGGAAAACCTACACAAGTTAAAACTCGCCCTTTTTCTATTTCCTCATCCATTAATACTTCGTTATAAGCCATCCAAATTTTACCTGAAATGCATGTTGCAACACAACTGCCACACCGACCTGTTTCGCAACTGTATGGGAGTTCTATATGTAGTTTACGTGCCGCTTTTGTTATTGAATTTGGGTATTGAACTTTTATGGTGAACTCTTTTCCGTTTATCAGAATAGTTACTGTATGCTCATTTATATCCGGTGGTTTTGGTATTATTAGGCGTGGAAGAGGGTAGAAGTCTTCCCTGACAATATTTTCCGGCAGAATGCCGAAAGCACGAGCTGTTATATTAATTGTTGAAGTGTATAAATATGGCCCGCAAATATATAATCTGAAATTTTTTTCGACCTTAATAAGATTCAATAATATTTCTTCAAGAATTGAATGACTTAATCTTTTTTTTGAAATTTCATTATTGTTGCTAAAGAACCATCTTAAGCGAAACCTTGATGGATACTGCTTTTCGAGAAATAATATTTCTTGATAAAAAATTGTTTGTTCAATTGACTTATTACTGTAAAACAGGAATATTTCATTTGATGTTGTTTTTAATGCAGTTTTAATTGCAGGGAAACATGGGTTGATTCCACTTCCTGCTGCAAAATAAATGAGCGTAATATTTTCCTTTTTTTGCGGTAATACAAAAAATCCGGAAATGCCCGATGTGAACAATATTTCTCCTTCTGTTGCATCATGAATCATCCATCTTGAAAACTCTCCATTCTCCAAACGTTTTATGGTGATAGTTAGTGGCTCCCCTAGTTCAGGCGACGACGAAATAGAAAAGGACCGCCGTTTCTCGCCGTGAGGCGTATAAAATACGAGTGTAATAAATTGTCCTGAAGCCCATTCAGCTTTCCATCCCAAAGGTTCAAGAATAAAAGACTTTGCGACTTCAGTTTGACTGATAATTTTTTTTATTCGTACTTTTTTAATAATTGAATCTTCCAATTAATAAAATGTTTTTATAAGAAGTATTATAACGCCATATACAAGCGTGGTAATAAAAATTCCTTTTGCAGTTTTGTCGAGCCTTTTATTAATATAGATTGTAAACAATGCAGCGTTCAAAAGTAATGAAACACTTAAGCCTGCCGATAAAGTGCGAAATCCTGGTTCATTTAAAATAAACTCAAAGAATTCTGAAAAAGAAAATATTTCAAATTTATAAAACTTGAACAGCAAAAATCCCAGCAATGGAGCTATAAGGCCTAATATCAGTCCTAATTTAAAATTATCTTTTTTAAACACTATTTAAAGAGATTTTTATTTTCTAATTTTTCTTTTAATTTATAATTTGTTAGATCGAATTGAACAGGAACAACGCTTACATAATTATGTGAGAGTGCATATACATCTGAATCTTTGCCTTTATCGAAGCTTACAAATTCGCCTGTTAACCAATAATATTTTTTACCATGAGGATCAAGCCTCTCATCAAAATCTTCTTCATATTTGGCATAAGCCTGTTTACAAATTTTTATTCCTTTTATTTCATCAGCAGGTACAGAAGGTATGTTCACATTTAGCAACATGTGCTTTTCCATTTTGGTTTTAAGTAAAGCACTCACCATTTTATGAACAACACTTCGGGCGCCTGTAAAATCTGCCTCATATCTGTAATCTAACAGTGAAAACCCTATACTTGGAATTCCTTCAATACTTGCTTCCATAGCGGCAGACATAGTGCCACTGTATATTACATTTATTGAATGGTTTGCACCATGATTTATACCACTAAGACAAATATCCGGCTTGCGTTCTAGAATTTTATCAACTGCAAGTTTAACGCAATCAACAGGAGTTCCACTTGTTTGATATGATTCTATATCTCCAAATAAATTCATTTTATTCAACCTCAAAGGAGATCCTATTGTTATTGCATGGCCCATTCCGCTTTGCGGCTTATCAGGTGCAACAACTACCACTCTGCCAAGGTCTTTTACAGCTTCAACAAGATTTTTTATTCCCGGAGCTGTTATATCATCGTCGTTTGTAATTAAAATTAAAGGACGGATCTTTTCTTTCGCCATTCGATCTATTAGTTATTATTGAAACCAGGGCCTTCCAACTTCACGGAATGGCCAGGGTATAGAAATTATTATTAACAGAAGTGCTATACCTGAAAAAATTAAAACTTTTTTATGCTTTGAGTTGTCAGAAGCAGTTTTTTTAATTGAAGAAACTCCAATATGTACAAGAATAATTGCTATCAACATTCCCAGTGTGTGCTCAACGGTGAAAA
>JAFDXB010000157.1 GCA_018268175.1 Bacteroidota bacterium
GAAACTCCCTTTTTTTTTAATCAAACAATCCTTTAAATTTTCCTCCACCATGTGGGTTTTTACCCAAATGCCTGTATGCCTTTTCTGTTACTTCTCTTCCTCTTGCCGTTCTTACAATAAAACCTTCCTGAATTAAAAAAGGCTCATAAACTTCTTCGAGTGTTCCGGGCTCTTCTCCCACGGCAGTGGCAATTGTGGTGATACCTACAGGGCCTCCTTTAAATTTGTCTATTATAATTGACAGAATCCGGTTGTCCATTTCATCAAGGCCATACTCATCAACGTTTAATGCTTTTAAAGAATATTCTGTAATATTCATATCAATAACACCTTTGCCTATCACTTGGGCAAAATCTCTTACTCGCCGCAATAATCCATTAGCAATACGAGGTGTTCCGCGGCTGCGCCCCGCAATTTCCTTTGCAGCATCTGATGTTATTTTTACATTTATTATACCTGCACTTCTTACAATAATATTTTTTAAAGTTTCTACATCGTAATATTGAAGACGGGATTTTATACCAAATCTTGACAATAACGGAGCTGTGAGAAGCCCGCTGCGTGTAGTGGCTCCGATAAGAGTAAATGGGTTTAATGTAAGCTGAACACTTCGTGCATTTGGGCCGCTGTCAATTAATATATCTATTCTAAAATCTTCCATTGCGGCATACAGATATTCTTCCACAACTGTACTTAAACGGTGAATTTCATCAATAAATAAAACATCATGAGGTTGTAAACCTGTAAGCAGCCCCGCAAGGTCGCCGGCACGCTCAATTACAGGCCCTGATGTTTCCTTGATATTCACCCCCATTTCATTTGCAACTATCCTTGATAATGTTGTTTTACCAAGACCGGGCGGTCCGTGAAACAATATGTGATCAAGCGGTTCGCCCCTTAATTTAGCAGCTTTAATAAAAATTGAAAGATTTTCAATTATCTGGTTTTGTCCCGAAAAATCATTTATAAATCCGGGGCGTATATTATTTTCAAACTCTTTATCCGCATTGGATAAGTTTTCTTTATTTGTATTTAAATTAGGATTTTCCACAAGTATTTAGCTCACTTTTTTTTAGCCAATTTTAATTCCACTTATTTCTGTAACCAATGTAGTTTGGTTTTCTTCTGAATTAGTATTTTGTTTTTTTTGTTTGAAAATTAGAAATAAAATTAAAATTATCAGAACTATAATCACCGGTATAATCCATTTGGGCTTTTTTGCTGCAGAATCATTAAAAGCTCCGGCTGTTGTAGTTCCTCCGGCCATGCCGGGAATTGAAATTAAACTTTCAAAAGCTACACCTTTTGGCAAGGAACTCCTGAAATGATCTTTTTGATGCGAAATAAATGATGAGATTACCTGTGCTGAAATTCCTGCAGATAAGTTTGCCTTTATAACTCCCAAAACCACAGGTACACAAAGCTCTAAAACAGCGTTAGCATTCTCTACCGAAATGCCTGAATAGGAGGCAACATTAGCAGAAATTGAGTCTATTCTTTCATTAAAAACTGCTCTTGAAATTTCTTTATTTTTTTTTGCATTCTCAAGAAGATGATGTTCAGAAACCGCCATGGGGTTTTCCGGCAGATCAGGAGAGAATTTCCGCATTGCAGATGCAATTTGAGCAGGCCCGTCGGGCATATCGTGCTTTTCTTCCAGCAATATAAAAATGGCAGGAACTGAAACATCAATTGCCTTTAAAATGTGAGATTCGTTTTCATCAAAAAATTTTGAGCAACGGTTTACTAATTCGTGATTAAAAAATGTTTTAGCGTCTTGAACAATATTAAACGACATTTACAAATTTTTTAAATTAAAAAAGTCCTTTCAGCGGTTAAAATTAACCATATATAGAAATAAGGATTATTAATAAAGGTAAACGAAATAGTTTTATGTCATGTTAAAAAACATATCTACATATTGGATATGCCAGATTGCGGGATGGTCAGCGAATATTGCAATTTCCGTATTCTTTGTAACCACTTTTGGCAAACCAACCCAAACATATTTTATCAGTTTAATTGTAACAGCTTTTTTTGGTGTAATGATAACCCACTTAATGCGGTTAATAATTCATAAACTTAAAGTTTTACAAAAACCTCTCACCAACCAGATAATTTATTTTCTGCTTTTAACTCTGGTATTTTCCATAATACTTGGTTTTTGTTCCGAAACAATTGATCAGGTAATCGGGCACAATCCCGAACGGTTAAAAAAATATACCAGAGGTGAAAAAATGTTCCTTAGCTCATTTAGTGCATTATGGCTTATTTTAATCTGGAATCTTTTTTACTTTATTTATCATTATGTAGAATCGAACAGGAGGCAACAAATAGATACGCTTCGCTTGGAAGCTCTGGTAAAATCTCTTGAATTAAAAACAATAAAATCGCATATTAATCCACATTTTATTTTTAATTCGCTAAACAGTATAAGGGCGCTTGTTGATGAAAATCCTAATCGTGCAAGAACTGCTATTACAGAGTTAAGCAACATCCTGCGAAGCAGTATGAAAGTTGATAAAATGGAAACAGTACCGCTGCAGCAGGAATTGAATATTGTTAAAGATTACCTCGCTTTGGAGCACATGCGATTTGAGGAAAGATTAAAAGTTGCCTTTAATATCGAAGAAAATACTTTAAACCAAAGTATTCCGCCAATGATGATTCAAACTCTGGTTGAAAATGCTATAAAACATGGCATTAGCAAAAACATCCGTGGTGGCGAAGTGCAGATTTTATCAAAAGTTGAAAAGAATAAGCATGAAATTGTGATAAGGAATTCCGGAAAACTGAACTCTGTTTGCGCTGAAGCGAAAGAAGGTTTTGGCCTTAAGAGTACAGAAGAAAGGTTAAATCTTATTTATCATGGAGAAGCTACTTTTTACATAGGAAATGCTGATGACGGTATGGTAGAATGCAAAATTGTGCTCCCTTTAAATTAACTTTAAGCTATGCAGAAAGCAATAATTATAGATGACGAACGGCTTGCAAGAACAGAATTGAAAAAACTACTTCTTGATTTCCCTGAAATTGAAGTTGTAGGAGAAGCCGCAAATGCAAAAGAGGGCCTTGAAGCAATTCAAAATTTATCTCCTGACCTTGTTTTTCTGGATATTCAAATGCCCGGAAAAACCGGTTTTGATATGCTTTGCGAACTTGATTCAACACCAAATGTAATATTTGTAACCGCTTACGATGAATTTGCTTTAAAAGCATTTGAATTCAGCGCTCTGGATTATTTAATGAAACCTGTTGACCCTAAAAGGTTGGCCGATGCGGTTGCAAAAATTCCTGGGATTCATGATCAAAAGCACTCCTTTTCGTACAACAAGGAAATTCTTAGCGAAAACGATCAGGTGTTTGTAAAAGATGGCGAAAAATGCTGGTTTGTAAAATTGGGCGATGTGCGTATGTTTGAGAGTGTTGGGAATTATGCAAAGGTTTTTTTCGGCACAAATAAACCTTTGATTTTAAAATCGCTCAGTGCGCTGGAAGAACGTCTTGATGAAAAAATATTTTTCAGGGCAAACAGGAAAAATATCATTAACCTTCGAATGGTAGAAAAAGTTGAGCCTTATTTTAATGGTGGCCTTTTACTTGAATTAAAAGGTGGCGAAAAAATTGAAGTCAGCCGCAGGCAAGCAAGCAGGTTTAAAGAAATGATGTCTCTTTAATTACTATTCTGAGACAAGTGAAGTTTCACATAAGAATGGTTTCGAGGATTAAAACATAGTGAGTAAACCCTTGTATAATTTATTTTCTGTCGCATCTACGAAACTTGGGTAAATTTTAAATTTGTGTGCAATTAATATTTCGCCCCGCCGGGGCATGAGGAGTCGTTCAATATTCTATAATTCATTTACCATATAATGCCACGAAATTTTTTACAAAACAAATCTTGTGTCATTAAACGTCGCGTTCCTGAAAGCGCAGCCATCTTTCAGGTATCTCATTGTTCGAGGCCAGAAAATAATCATTTTTACTGCAAGGAATATATTTTTTATCAGGCATCTGCATCCACCATCTGCCGGTTTTTTTGCTTTGCAGAAACGTTGATTCTATTTCTCCAAAATTAATGTGGAAGCGGAAAAAATCATTCTCTACTTCAAAATCCGCCTCATTAAGCAATTTGTTTTTACCATCTATAAAATACCAGATCATCTGAGCTATCTGCATAGCAGAAAGTTCATCTCGGTCAAATGAAGGGCGGTATCCAAATATTCCAAACGAAGAAAGTTTATTGCTTAGCCCTGCATAACGTGCAAGTACACACGCCTCGCTTCCGTTAAGGCCGTTTGGGCTCATTTTACTTGCAGGCGAATCGCTGTTGCGAATGCTGTTAACATCAAAAGAAACAATATCTGACGACCGGATAACAGGTTCCATTTCTTCCATATTCTCTTGAACAACACCTACACGGTAGCAATCAAAACGAAGTTTATCAAGTGTCTCCATCATCCGCGGATGAACGAAATAACTTTGAAACGCAATATGATTGTAATGTTTTACCAGGTTGGGTTCGCCGGTTAGCATTTCAAGCAAAAAGTTTTCACTTCTTAATGAACTGTCGGTATAAATATCAATTGCCGAATCTATGCAGGTTATTTCAACAACTTTTTCAAGGGTTTTGTATGCTTCATATTGAGCAAGCGTAACATCGTGAGAGCCGCCCAGAATAATAACTGTTTTGTTTTGTTTTAACAGAGAGGATAAAACAATTTTTACTGCTGCGTAAGTATCTTCAAGGGAAGCGCCGCATTTTATATTTCCTAAATCTGCAAGTTTTACATCTGTATGCCAGTAGTGTAAATGGTAAAGTTTTTTCCTTATAATATCAGGGCCCTGTTCTTCATTTTTAACCAATGCTCCGCGTGTTTCCGTAACTCCGAAAATAACAATATTTACATCCTCAATTTCAGGGAAATTATCTTCAAATTTGAGAATATTGCTACCAATCTGCCCGTCAGTAAGGCTTTCATCATTAAGTATTTCAGCAGAATTAAGTGGGTTAAGATATTCGTGCAAATCGTGCATTTGTGAAATTTGCGCAAACATAAGCTATAAAATGTGGTTTTTTAATTACAGCTTTTATATACTTGTTACCTTTGCGCAAATGGAAAAGCAAGAAGTTTTAAAAGATGTTGTTATAAAATTTGCAGGCGACAGTGGCGATGGAATGCAACTTACAGGAAATCAATTTACTATAAATTCCGCCCTAATGGGGCTTGATTTGGCAACATTTCCGGATTTTCCGGCAGAGATACGAGCCCCGGTTGGTACTTTACCAGGCGTTAGTGGTTTTCAATTACGTTTTAGCAGCAGCAATGTTTTTACTCCCGGCGATGAATCTGATGTACTTGTAGCCATGAACGCCGCAGCGTTAAAAGTAAATTTAAAAAGCCTTAAAAAGGGTGGAAAAATAATTGCAAATATTGATGGTTTTGATGCTAAAAACCTTCGGCTTGCAAATTATGCAGACGGTGTAAACCCTCTTGAAGATAACAGCCTCCAAAATTTCGAGGTTATAAAAATGGATGTTTCGAGGCTTACCCGCGAATCTTTAAAGGAATTTCCTTTAGGAACAAAGGAAAAGGATAGGGCAAAGAATATGTTTGTTTTGGGCTTTCTGTATTGGATGTATAACAGGGATATGGAAAACACCGTAAATTTTTTAAAGGAGAAATTTTCTAAAAACCCATCTATTCTTGAGAGTAATTTAAAAGTTTTACGCGATGGTTATAATTACGGTGAAACCACCGAAACTTTTACTACACGTTATAGTGTAAATAAAGCCAAAATGGAGACAGGTTCTTACCGTTCAATTATGGGGAACCAGGCTTTGGCTTACGGTTTAATTGCCGCTTCGCGGAAGAGTAACCTTCAGTTATTTTTAGGCACTTATCCTATTACTCCGGCTTCTGATATTTTACACGAGTTAAGCAGGCATAAAGGTTTTGGAATAAAAACATTTCAGGCTGAAGACGAAATCGCTGCAATATCTTCCGCCATAGGCGCGAGTTACGGCGGCGCACTGGGTGTTACAACTACCTCCGGGCCGGGAATGGCATTAAAAACTGAGGCTATGGGCCTGGCTGTTATGCTAGAAATTCCGTTGGTAATCTGCAATGTTCAAAGAGGTGGGCCAAGTACAGGTTTACCCACAAAAACTGAACAAAGCGATCTGCTTCAGGCATATTATGGCCGTAATGGCGAATGCCCGATGCCGGTTATTGCATCTGCAACACCTAGCGATTGTTTTGATGTAGCTTTTGAGGCAGTAAGGATTTCTGTTCAACATATGACGCCGATAATAATGTTAAGTGATGGTTACATTGCAAATGGCGCTGAACCGTGGAAATTTCCAAAAGAAAAGGACCTTCCTGAAATTAATGTTCATTTTAAAACAGAACTGGGAGAGGGAGAAGAGAAATACCAGCCATATTTAAGGGATGAAAACCTTGTAAGAGCATGGGTTACTCCCGGTACGCCGGGCCTTGAACATCGCATTGGCGGTCTGGAAAAGCAGAATATTACAGGCAACATAAGTTATGATCCCGAAAATCATCAGCTTATGGTTAAATTGAGACAGGAAAAGGTGGACAAAGTGGCGTTGGATATACCGTTACAAAAAATTGACAGTGGAGAAAACACAGGTAAGGTGCTTGTATTAGGTTGGGGCAGCACATACGGTTCAATAAAAAGTGCTGTCGCAGAATTGCAGGAAGAAGGTATTGCTGTTTCTCATGCTCATATCAGGTATTTACGTCCTTTCCCTTCAAATCTTGAAGAAATTATCCGTGGTTTTGAAAAGGTTTTAATACCCGAATTAAATAATGGCCAGTTAATAAAAATTATCAGAGATAAATATCTTGTTGATGCAAAGGGGCTTAATAAAATAATGGGCGTTCCTTTTACAAAAACAGAAATTGTTGAAGCAGTTAAAAATCTTATTAAATCTTAAAACTGATTATTTTTTGATTTTTAAGGCTGTTCCGAAAGGGCAGCCTTTCTTTTTTATACCCCAAACAGTATAAAAAATAACCATTTTCTTACCCTTATGGGGTATTTTTTTAAAGTTGATTTTCAAATATTTTTGAATTCTGGATTTAAAAATAGAATCTGCAGAGTATTGATTAAGCGAGTTTGTTTAGTGAATATAAATTTTTAAATCCGGGCGGAAATAGTAATAAATTTTTACTGTTTATTCCTCAGCGCAATCTGAAGGTTTTAATCTTAAACATACTTTTTATGAAAACAAATTTTTTAATGGCAGCGTTAATGCTGTTTTCCTTTATGTGCTACAATTCTGTTAGCGCTCAAAAAGCTTATAAAACTATAAAGACTGATGAGGGTGAATTGACAGTTTATCTTTCTCCTGAAAAGGAGCAATATCTGGAGTTTGATGTTAATCAGTGGAATGAAATGTTTAAAGAAAATAAGTTTGGTGAGAAATCCGGCCCCTTTATAAACATAAGGATTGAAATATGCATTAAAATAGCGTCAAGAAAGAGGGACTGCGAGAGTGGTATTGGTTTTAGGTGTACTCCACCATATCCGTGCGATGGCCCTATAGTTATAAATATCCCCAAAGGTGCCACAAACAAAGTGTTGGAATTGAAGGAGACACTAAATCGCACCTTTAAATTTCAATATGAACTACAAAAGGATATGAAAATGGTACGTTTATATGTCCCTGAAAATCTAAACTGGGATTCACTTTTATAAAGATTTTTTTAACCCAATGCGCTCTCAAATTTTGAGAGCGCATTATAAATCCACTCATCATGAAGAGAATTTTTTATTCCGCACTCATTACAATTTTTGCTTTTACGGCAAAAGCACAACATTCATTACTTACATCGGCTTATTTTGATCAGTTGCCTGAGAAGGCAGTTGTTTATATGGGGGCACTTTGGTGTTCGCCCTGTGTAGCCAAACAAAATATGCTGGAAGATTCACTTGTATCGAGAAAAGTTGCCTACTTCCCTGTTTACGATTACTTAGGCTTTAACCATGAAAAGGCAAAAAAGCTAATTAGAAGATACGATAGTACATCAATTGTAATTCTCGATCCAAAATACAGAGCTAAACAGAAATCTATACAAGTTAATGCCGATGCCAAAAGATTTAAAATGCTAAGTGCTGAACTGAAATCAAAAAATTATAAATTGATTGGTTCTTCAGAATTTCATTTTGGAAATTGCCTTGTAAAGGTGGGAAAGAATTTATATATCATTTCCAACGGCAAAGGAACACCGGTAAAGGCGGTGGATGAAATGATAAAATTAATAGATGAAAATTTTTCGGAAGGGTAATTTGGTAATATGGAAATGAGGCAAGAGGCCAATTGTTTTGTAAGGCTGAAAATGGGTATGTTTGGCAGGAACCGCAACATTGCTAAAAGAGAAAGGAAACATATTATTCTCCATCTTTTTAGAAGAAAGGCGCTACCTATGGTACGTTACACTTTCTGCCTTTTGTCGTGGCATACACTGCCTTGTGCCTTAAAACTCTCAGTCTTATGTTGTGGCACTTCGCATTGTTGCGTGGCCCACGAAACAATATGCTAATGAGTAGAGTTCCCTAACTTAATTTGGGAGCTCTATTTTATAATTTTAATGTATAACATTTTTCGATATAGATATAAATGTTTTACGCCTCCGGCATAATTTAAAAATATTATTACCTCCCCCACTTAAAAAAAGTACCGGAAATTTTTAAATCCCCATGCCAAAAGGATTAAACAATTATAGGATCGGCAACCTAAATAGAATAAAAAAAGCTCCGTAGTTATAAATACGGAGCTTTTTTTATGATTAAGCTTTTAATATCTTTCTCTTCCTAAAGTAATTCCAAGTTTTATATTAAAACTAAAATATGCATCCTTTTCTTTCGGTGAACCTCTTTTACCACCACCAAAGGGATTAGTTTTCTGAATTAGTTGGCGATCGGCCATAGTTACAGCCAAATCAGCTTTTTCAGGCGAAAAGTATGTGTAGAATAAAGCAGGATCAATGTAAGTTGTGCTAACATCATCAAGATAATCTGTAAAAAGTTTTCTGTAAACAAATTCACCTCTAAGAGTTAAAAACTGCGATAGTTCATAACGTACGCCTAAACCCAAAGGAATATTCATTTGTTTCAATTTGTAAACTTCTCTGTCAGGGTATTCTTTAAAACCTTGTCCTTCGGTATGCAAAGGTTGAAGATCAACCCAACGGCCATCTAAATTGCCTTGTGGATTAAAAGAATAATATCCAACACCACCAACAAGGTAAGGTGAAAGGCGAGGAGGTTCTTCATCTCTTGATGCCCAATCAACGAAAATATAAAGAGGGTGAAATTCTGCAAGCAAACTAATTTCAGAAATATTTGAACGGAAATTTAAGTTACGGTTGAACCTTTCTTTAGCAATATCTGTTACGCCGGTAAGAACATTATCATTAGCCTGAACTTTTCCATAAGTTCCTTCCAGGCGAATTGCGATAGCATTTTTATAAATAACACTAAAAAACAAACCGCCGCTAACAGTTGTTTTTCCGATATTCAAATCTTTAATGAATCTTTTTCCAATACCTTTTTTTCCCCCTATATCAGTAAGGCAGTTCATTGCATTCAATGAACCTCCAACTTCAAAAAGTAAAGGTGAATCGTAATAGTTATTATCGTAGAAATAATATTGTGCAGAGGCATTTTGAGACAAGCCCAAAAAAGTTGAGATGCAGAGGAGCAAAGTAAGTTTTTTCATTCCTATATTAATAATCAAATTCTCAAAATAATCACCACAAATTAAGGGAAATCTTTCTATTTCACCTTAATATTTTTTTGGAAATATTTGCATACAGCTGTTAATCCGCATAATTCACATTTAGGCCTTCTGGCAACGCAAATGTAACGTCCGTGAAGTATAAGCCAGTGATGCGCTATATGAACGTATTTTTTCGGAATAAATTTTACGAGTTGCAATTCTGCCTGATAAGGCGTTTTTGCATTAACAGTTAAACCAATTCTGGCGCTAACCCTGAAAACGTGAGTGTCAACGGCCATATTAGGCATACCTGCAATAACCGATGTAATTACATTTGCAGTTTTTCTGCCCACGCCGGGCAACTTTATTAAAGATTCAACATCAAGAGGGACTTCTCCATTAAAATCATTCATTATCATTTTGGCCATTCCCAACAAATGCTTTGCTTTATTGTTGGGGTAAGAAATTGATTTTATTAACCGGAAAATATCATCAACATCCGCTTTAGCGAGAGAATTAAAGCTAGGGTAATTTCTGAAAAATTCAGGTGTGGTAAGGTTTACACGTGAATCTGTACATTGTGCAGAAAGAATTACTGCTACAAGCAACTGATATGGGTTGTCGTAAATTAATTCGGTTTGTGCATCAGGCGCATGTTCTAAAAAATAATTAATTACATATTCGTATCGTTCTTTCCTGAGCATAAAAATGCCCCGTAAATATAATACAGGGCTTAAATTTATTTAATGTGAGTATTCCTTAAGGTTTTTTTTTCCATATTCCATTATTTTATCAACAGATTCTTTTCTCGGTGAAAAAGATAATGCATCAAGCCTTTTTGAGGCTGCAGCCATAACGGAAAGCTTTTCTTTTAATTCGAAATCAGTTTCAAGCGCTGCTTTAATTGCAGCAGTTTTTTCGGGAGAAGTTTCGTTATACAAGTATTGCACAAGATCTTCCAGAGTGAAATTTTGCATTGAAAATTTACATTTTAAATTATAAATCATTATCCGTCATTATTAACGGCAATGAAAGTAAAATATTGTTTTAGAACTAATTATTGATGTTCTGCGGTTTCAAGTATAAAAAGGTCTTCATTATCCTTTTTCATTTTATACTTTTCCCTGGCATACTTTTCAATAGTTTCAGCACTGGTTTTCAATAGAATAAGTTCCTTTCTGGAATTTTGGATTTTTTCGGTTAGAATTTTTTCACTTTGCTGAAGTTCATCAAGCTTTGCTTGCCTTTCAGTAATTGTTGCCCAGTCTCGCGGGTCGAAAAAAAGCATCCATACAATAAAAAATATTATTGCCAAAAGATACTTGTTTTTAATAACTGAAAGGATGTTCTTCATAAAAATTCGTCTCTAAGTTACAATTTTTTATTTACCGAATTTAATTTTATTTCCCGGGAAACGGGCGCTTGTGCCGAGTAACTCTTCAATTCTCAGAAGCTGGTTATACTTTGCCATGCGGTCGCTGCGGGAAGCGGACCCGGTTTTTATCTGCCCGCAATTTAATGCCACTGCAAGGTCAGCAATTGTACTGTCTTCGGTTTCACCGCTACGGTGGCTCATTATGGTGTTGTAGCCATTGTTTTGTGCCATGGAAACAGCATCAATAGTTTCAGATAAGGTGCCGATTTGATTAACTTTTACAAGAAGAGCGTTAGCAATATTTTCATCAATTCCTTTCTTTAACCTTTCAACATTTGTTACAAAAAGATCATCACCAACTAATTGTACTTTTTTTCCCAAAGAATCAGTAAGCATTTTCCATCCTTCCCAATCATCTTCTGCCATACCATCTTCAATAGAAACAATAGGATACTGTGAAACCCAGCTTTCCCAGTATTTTACAAGTTGCTCGCTGGACATTTGCCTTCCATCGCTTTTATGAAATATATATTTACCATCTTTTGCGCTCCACAACTCGCTGTTAGCGGCATCCATAGCAATTTGCACATCTTCTCCCGGCCTGTAGCCTGCGGCAGAAATTGCTTCCAGCACGGTTTCAATTGCTTCTTCATTACTTTGAATATTAGGGGCAAATCCACCTTCATCACCAACATTGGTGCTGTAACCATTTTTCTTTAAAACAGTTTTTAATGAATGGAAAATTTCCACTCCCCATCTAAGGCTTTCGCTAAAAGTTTCAGCCCCAACCGGCATCACCATAAATTCCTGGAAGTCTATTTTATTATCAGCATGTGCTCCACCGTTAAGAATATTCATCATTGGTACGGGCATAATCTTGGCGTTAGTTCCTCCAATGTATCTGAACAAAGGCAGATTTGCATCTTTTGCCGCAGCTTTTGCAACAGCTAAACTTACTGCTAATATTGCGTTAGCGCCAATCTTTTCTTTATTTTTCGTGCCGTCAGCATCAATCATTATTTTATCAATAGCTGCTTGTTCCGATACTTCCATTCCCAGCAATTCGTTTGCTAAAATATCGTTCACATTTGCAACGGCTTTCATTACACCTTTACCGGCATAAATTCTTTTATCATTATCTCTAAGTTCAACTGCTTCATGAATACCGGTGCTGGCGCCGCTTGGAACAGCAGCTCTTCCGCGGTTATCATTATCAGTAATTACATCAACTTCAATTGTAGGGTTACCGCGGCTGTCTAATATCTGCCGTGCAAAAACGGATGCAATAGCGCTCATAATAAGATAATTTTAATTTGGGCACAAAGTAAATCAATTGTTGTGAAAGTTACTTCGTAAGAGATTTAAATACTTCTTCAATTCCCGCATTTCGCGATTGGAGGGAAACTATATTAAGATTATTTTCAACACTAAAACGCAGAAGATTTTTTTTCACTTCATCGGGATCTGCAGTTTCAAATTCAAATGATGTTGCTGATAATTTCGAAGCCTTTACAAAATTGAAATCGAAGGTTTCAACATTCACTTCTTTATCAAATTCTACAAAAACCTTTCGTGATTTTGAAGTGTTTTTTTGAAGAGTATCTATATCGCCATCGGCAACAATATTTCCTTTATTAATTATAATCACTCTTTTACACAAGGCCTCAATTTCCTGCATTATATGCGATGAAAATAAAATTGTTTTAGTTTTTGCGAGTTCGGAAATAACAGATCTTATTTCAATTATTTGGTTGGGGTCGAGGCCGGAAGTGGGTTCATCTAATATTAAAACTTCCGGGTCGTGAATCAGGGCAGCGGCAAGGCCTACACGTTGTTTATATCCCTTACTCAGTTGCCCGGTTTTCTTTGCCGCTTCAGGCGATAAGCCTACTTTTACAATAACTTCTTCTACAGCTTTTTTCTTATTTTCAAGATGATGAATGTTAGCAATAAACCCAAGATATTCCCTAACATACATGTCATAATAAAGTGGATTTGCCTCCGGCAGATAGCCAATTTTCTTTTTCGCTTCCAATGGATGCTGAAGAGCATCTAATTGATTAAGATGTATAGTTCCTGCATCAGGTAAAAGATAGCCGGTAATCATTTTCATTGTTGTTGATTTTCCCGCGCCATTTGGGCCAAGAAAGCCAACTATTTCACCTTTTTCAAGGCTAAATGAAATATTATTGACTGCGATTTGTTCGCCATATTTTTTCAAAAGATCTTTTACAACAACAGACATATCTTAATTTTTTGAAGGCGGATTTGGAGGCCTGTTTGTATTTCCTTTAAATTTTGGTTTGTCGTTCCTGTTTTTTTGTGGAGGACGGTTTTGTTGTTCCGAACGTGGTTTTGATCCTTCCGTTTTTTTAGGTTGATTCGGTTGATGAGTTTTATTGCCGGAAATTTTTTGTTGTTGTTTTTCTTTTTCACGGCGCTTACGAGTTGTTTTTTCAAGGCTTTTAAGACTTATTTGCCCAACCAGATCAGCATATTCAGGTTCTACTTCTTTAGGTGTTGACGACTGTATTTCAGTAACCTCAAGCGCTTCAGGCTTAATGCCGTCTTTATTTTGCGATTTTATTCTTTTTACGGCATCAATTGAAACAGGGTATTGTTTATTGCTGTCTGCCATTGTGTACCACATCAGATTTCTGAAAATATCTTTCTTTACAAGAAATGCCCGTCCTTTTTGCACTTCAAGGGTGTCTGCATCAGTGGGAAAAAATTGTAGGGCATCAAGATATGTGTCAAGTTCGTAATTCAAACAACATTTAAGCCTTCCACATTGGCCGCTAAGTTTTGCCTGATTGATACTTAAATTTTGGTACCGTGCTGCATTTGTGTTTACGCTTTTAAAATCATTAAGCCAGGTGGAACAGCAAAGTTCACGGCCGCAACTTCCGATTCCGCCCACTTTTCCTGCCTCTTGCCTTGCACCAATCTGCTTCATTTCCACCTTTACCTTAAATTCTGAAGCATATAATTTTATCAGTTCCCTGAAGTCAACTCTAAATTCAGCAATATAAAAGAATGTTGCTTTTTTGCCGTCTGCCTGAATTTCCACTTCTGCCATTTTCATGTTCAGGTTTAAATGTCTTGCGATGGCTCGGCTTCTAATCAGCATTTCGCTTTCCCGGTCTTTAGATTCTTTCATTTTCTGGAGGTCAGAAGCTGAAGCCGGGCGTAAGATTTTTTTTATATCATGGCTTCTTTCGTCAACATTATTCTTTTTAAGCTGAAGCCTTACCAATTCACCTGAAAGGTTTACGGTTCCAACATCAAAGCCGTTTACGCCTTCCACAGTAACCATATCACCTTTGCTAAAATAATTTGAAGTTGTATTTCTAAAGAAATCTTTTCTGCTACCGTTATTGAATGAAAGTTCAAGAATTTTGCAGGCATCATCTTCATTGCTGAGAGGAATGTCTGCAAGCCAATCGTACACATTCATTCTGTTGCAGCCTCCACTGGCACAATGCCCTTTACTGCCACACCCCGCAGGTGTTCCGCAGCTGCCGCCACATCCCATATATATAAATTTATAAGGTTAAAAATTGTTGATTAGGCTGCCTTACATTGTAACCGACCCACTATATTCTGTCGTCACCGGCAAAACCTAATTTACCAAAATTACTACTTTGTGGGTAAAAATATGATATAGCCGAATAGTTAAAGCATGGAAAAGAATTTTCGCATTTGCATTTCTTTCAATATAATAAATTGATTTATCCAATTCATTTGTTATTGCTTCCTGCTGCTCAATAGTAGCGAACTTGTTGAATTTAGCTGCAAAGTCATTTAGTTCGGCGTTGCCGGAATCTGCAACCGCTTCCATTCCCAAAGCCCTCATTCTTATAGCATGTTCAATTAAATGAATAAAATACCTCAAAAATTGTTTTTGCCTTTCTCGCCCCATTTTAGCGAGTTCGTCAATTACTTTTACCTGTGATAAATTTCCTGTTTTCAAAATACTGTTCAGCCAAACTTTTAATTGTCCAATATGGTTTTCTTCAACATGGTTAAAAAGTTGAAGAGCCTCAAAATAATTCCCTCCGGCTATGCCGGAAATTTCGATAGCCTGTTGTTCTGTGGCATTTACTCTTTTTATAAGTGCATTTTTTATTTCTTCTCTTTCAAGTGGTGGAACCTTCACCAGCTGCACACGAGAGAGTATTGTGGGGATTATCAATTCTTCGCTTCTTGCAACAAAAATAAAAAGCGTATTTGGTGGAGGTTCTTCAATAAGTTTCAGCAGTTTATTTCCTTCATTCCCTAAAGCTTCTGGCATCCACATTATAAGAATTTTGTATTCGCTTTCAAAACTCTTTAAGCCCATAATTCTTATAATGTCCTCGCAGTCGCGAGAAGTAAGATTGCCCTGTTTATTTGATGCATTTATAAACTTCAATTAGAGTTATTCATTTGA
>JAFDXB010000158.1 GCA_018268175.1 Bacteroidota bacterium
GCCTGATCCTGATAAAGTAACATAATTTACCGGCAATGTAATAGTTTGATCATTTCCTGCATTTGCAGAAGGCGCCTGATTAATTCTCGGTAAAACAATTACCGTAACTGACGACGACACATTGGCTCCATCATTATCTGTTGCTGTTAATGTAAACTCATACGTTCCTTCTTCAAGGTTGGTAACCTGCGTGGTTGCCGTAAACGGAGATGCTATAGTTGCTGCCCCTCCTGAAGATTTTATCCAGTTATAAGAAACTATAGTCCCATCTTCATCAGATGCAGAACCATTTAAAGTTACAGTGTTTACCGGCAATGTTATAGTTATGTTTTCACCGGCGCTAACAAATGGAACTTCATTGCGGCGTGGCAATACAGTTACCTGAATTTCATCTGTTGCTGTTGCGCCGCTATTATCTGTTACCGTAAGTTTAAAAGTATAAACACCTTCAAGCATGTTGGTAACTGTAGTTGAAGACTGAGATGTATTAGTTAATGTGGCAGCAGGCCCGCTTGTTTTTCTCCATGCATAAGATACTATACTACCATCTGCATCAGTGCCTGTGCCGACAAGGGTTACATAATTTCTTGGTAATGTAATTGTCTGGTCATTTCCGGCATTTGCAACCGGTAATTGATTCGGACGAGGTAATACTGTTACCCTAACTGAAGCTGTTGCAGTTGCTCCACTGTTGTCCATCACCGTTAGTGTAAAAGTATAAGTCCCTTCCACCAGGCCAGTTACTGTTGTAACAGATGAATTTGCGTTATTTATAGTTGCAGTTCCACCGGCAGTTTTTACCCAGGAGTATGCTGTAATTAAACCATCACTGTCAATTCCTGAACCACTTAAAGTTACGCTGTTTACAGGTAAGGTAATAGTTTGGTCGTTTCCGGCAAAGGCAGTTGGCGCTTCATTTGGGCGAGGTAAAACTGTTACAGTAACGTTTGCAGTTGCAGTAGCTCCGGAGTTATCGGTTACCTTCAGTTCAAATACGTATGTGCCTTCAACCATTTGTGTAACTGTTGTTGTTGCTGCATTTGCAGAAGTTATTGTTGCTGCAGGGCCTGACACTTTTCTCCAGCTATACGCTGAAATAATTCCATCAGCATCAGTTCCTGTTCCAATTAATGTAACAGAATTTGTAGGAAGCGTTATAGTTTGATTTGCTCCTGCATTTGCAGATGGTGCTTGATTTGGCCTTGGCAATACTGTTACCTGAACTGTTGATGATGCAGTTGCTCCATCATTGTCGGTAACGGTTAATTTAAATGTATATGTTCCCTCTGCAAGGTTATTTACCACAGTTGATGATGATGATGCAGATACGATTGTAGCTGTTCCGCCGGAAGTTTTTGTCCAAGCAAAGCTTACAATTGTACCATCATTATCTGTTCCCGAACCATTCAGCGTTACTGCATTTGTAGGCAGTGTTATTGTTTGGTTTTGTCCTGCATCTGCCGAAGGCGCCTGATTAATTCTTGGTAAAACAGTTACTGTTAAAGATGACGTTGCAGTCGCTCCATCATTATCAGTTACAGTTAATTTAAAAACATAAATACCTTCAACAAGATTTTTTATTATTGTTGTTGCAGCAGATGGGCTTACAATTGTTGCTGCACCACCGGAAGTTTTAACCCAAGAATACGAAACAATCGTTCCGTCTGGGTCTGAACCTGAACCACTCACCGTTACTGAATTCAACGGTAATGTAATGGTTTGGTTTGCTCCTGCATTTGCAGATGGCGATTGATTTACTCGTGGCAATACTGTTACCTGAACATTTGATGTTGCAGTTGCACCGCTATTGTCAGTAACCTTTAATTGAAAAGTATAAACCCCTTCAACCAGAGCTGTAACAGTTGTTGTTGCAGAATTTGAATTTGTAATAGAAGCATTTCCTCCTGAAATTTTTGTCCACGTGTATGCTGTAATTGTGCCATCGGCATCTGTGCCGGAGCCTGATAATGTTACCGTATTTATTGGTAATGTAATTGTTTGGTTAGAACCTGCATTGGCTGTTGGAGCCTGATTTGGGCGTGGTAAAACTGTTACCTGAACTGTTGCAGTTGCTGTAGCTCCACTGTTGTCTGTAACTGTTAATTTGAATGTATAAGCACCTTCAGTGAGGCCTGTAACAGTAGTTGCAGCGCTGTTTACAGAAGTTATTGTTGCACTTCCACCTGATACTTTTACCCAGTTGTACGAAACTATCGAGCCGTCAACATCAGTTCCGGAGCCTGTTAGTGTTACTGTATTGGTAGGCAAAGTTATAGTTTGGTTTGCACCTGCATTTGCAGATGGAGCCTGATTTGGGCGTGGTAAAACAGTTACCTGAACTGTTGCAGTTGCTGCCCCTCCGTCATTATCAGTTACTTTTAATTCAAATTTGTAAGTTCCTTCAAGCATATTCATTACTGTAGTAGAGGCTGACGAAGGGCTTGTTATTGTTGCGGCAGGGCCGGAAATTTTTGTCCAGCTATATAATGAAATACTTCCATCAGCATCAGTTCCGTTGCCGCTTAATGTTACACTGTTTGTTGGTAAAGTTATTATTTGGTCTGCACCGGCATTTGCTGTCGGTAATTGATTTACTCTTGGCAAAACCAATACCGGCACTGTTGAAGTACCTGTTGCGCCTTGATTATCGGTAACCTTTAATTCAAACTTGTATAAGCCGGCAACCATACCTGTTATATTTGTGGTAGCCGAAGTTGGGCTGGCAATTGTAGCGGCAGGGCCGGAAATTTTTGACCAATTATAAGATGCAATTGTTCCGTCAGTATCAGTGCCGCGTCCACGTAAGGTAACGCTGTTTGTTGGAAGAGTAATAGTTAAACTGTCGCCCGCAATTGAAGTAGGCGCCTGGTTTTCAACAGGTGCATCATTAACAACAACCTTTACATTTCTTGATGCAGAAACACGGTTGCTGTTTGTTACCGTTAATTTAAATATGTAAGTACCGTTTGAAAGGCCGGTTACATTTGTATTTTTAGCAGTGGGTGAAACAATAGTTGCATTCGGGCCACTTACTTTCGACCATTCGTATTTGCTAATAACACCTTCCTGCTGCCATGAGCCGGAGCCGTACAAAGTAGTTGAAGATGTATTTATATATTGGTTTACTCCTGCATTTGCAAATGGTGGGCGTGCAGCCTGTGGATCAAAACCGGAAACAGTCCATGTTTGAGTGAGAGGCGTTACTAACGTTGGGGCAGGAACGTTCATTGCATTTGGGTATGAATCGTAACCCTGGCCGCCAAAAGCTGCAAGAGTTTCGCCATTTCCTAAAGAAAAAGATTTATTTCTTCCCCAGCTATACCAGTCGCCACCCATATCCTGAGCATAAACATAAAAAGCTATATTATTTCCTGTGCAAACCTTCTGGAACTTGCCGGGAATTTGCACCGGAGCTATCATGTTCACATTGTTTGCCCAATCCCAGTTCCATGGATTTGGGGCAGTTCTCCACGGAGATAATTCCTGTCCGTTTCCAACTTCTCCCTGCGACATATTTCCTGAGGCGAACATATTGTAGTTTGCATCAATTATATGAAGTGAGTTTGCATTTCCTGCCATATCGCGAAGCGGAAATACGCAACCTGCTGCCGTCCACTTTGCAGTTACATCCTGAACGCCACTTACTGTCCAGCGGCTAACGCCACCTGCATACTCAGGCAAATCGCCCCATGCGTATAGTTTGCTCGCTGTACGAATTACAAAAGCTTTATCATCAACCATTGTGATATCTTCGGCAATATTGCCGGGAAAAATAACCTGGAATGGAGTTGTGTTCGATCTGTCCCATTGCCAGATTGTACCATCTGTTGCAAGCCCCCATAAATATGTAAGCCTTCCTGCTGAAACAGCAGAAGTAGCCACAAGTTTCTTCATTGATTTTCCGGCCGGCATAATCAATTGTTTTGGAGTTGACAGATTTGCACCTCCGTTTTGGTTAAGCCAGTCGCCTTCGCCCCAATACCATACGTTGCCGTTACGAATGGTTAAATAACATTTATATAAACCGTAAATTTTTGAGTTTCCTGTAAAAGCATTTCCCTGGATATCTGTTGTAACCTGAGTTACATACGGCGTACCGCCGGAGATACCAACAATATAAGCACGGCCTGCACTATCTAACGCACCAACAGTGTATTGAGCGCCAAAAATATCCATTACCCTGCTGATGCCCACATCGTAAGGAACCGGTGTGTTGCCATTCCACCTTGTGGAAAACAATCTTCCTGTGTTTGTTCTGTAAGCGGTAAAATATTCGCCGGAGGCAACCTGAACAATGTATGTGCCTGTTGGTGTTATAACATTTGGATCTGTGGGAGGTGTTACCGGTGGAGTAACAGGAGGTTCCGGATCTGTTGGTGGTGTAACCGGAGGTTGTGGATCGGTAGGTGGTGTTGATGATTCAATAAGATCCCAAAATTCTGAGGATCTGTATTTTTCATTCCAACCGCCATGGCCTGTATTAGGAATAATGGTAAGTTTTGCAAGATTTGGAACTGCAAGATTAATTTTTGCAGCTGCAGCTGTTGTTATCCCATAAAATTGGTTATCATTTGCACCTACATACATATACGTAGGTATTCTGTTGGCAGTAATTGTGTTTATCTGCGCATCTGTTGTACCTGCTGTTGCGAAAGTTATAAGTTTTTTTGGAACAATATATACTCCTTCAAATGCAGTTTTGCCTCCGGCAGAAAAACCGGTAAGGTAAACTCTAGAAGTATCTGCAAGCGGATATTGCTGTTTTATTTTTTGAAGAAGAGTACGGGTATAGTTACCATCCCATCCACCCCACTGGCCTTGCGGCGTTACAATGAATGCAGCTTTGGGTGGCACAAAACCCTCAGTAATTAGTTTTGGAAAACCATCGGTTAAAAGAGCACTTGGGTTTGTTCCCATTTGTCCTTGCCCGTGAAAAGCAAGAATTACCGGAGCGCTGACATTTGGATTATAAACATAAGCATTCCAGTTTCCGAGAGTTGTTAGTTGAGCTTTAGTTTGATAACTAAATCCCAAAATGGCGATTATCAAAATCAACCGGCAAACAAGACTTTTCATAGTTTTGGTTTTTCAATTGGCGGATACCGGGGTTTTTATTCCCGATTATGTGTTAATTATATTGGATTAGAAACCGTTATTAGCCGTCAATTGATTAAATTTCTCTACAGTTTATTTTTTGCTGCTTCGCTAACCAAAAACTAAGCCAAAAACGACTTCGCTTTCACTTAACGAATAACTTGTTGAAAATATTTTGTGGAAAATTTTGCGGAAGGTGAGATTTTCGTAAATCGCCAAAAAAAACGATAGTAAAATCCGCAAATATTTTTTTATATGGATGAGCTCTTCAATTGTTCGAAAGCATATTTACATGCTCTTGCAGTTAATGCCATATAAGTTAAAGAAGGATTTTGGCAACCTGCCGAGGTCATACAACTGCCATCAGTTATAAATACATTTTTTACGTTATGCATTTGGTTAAAAGCATTTAAAACAGATGTTTTAGGGTCTTTTCCCATGCACGCTGTTCCCATTTCATGAACGGTTGCACCGCCTATATTATTGTAATCGAAAGTGTTAACTCCTTTAAAACCTGCACTTTCCAACATTTCGGCTGCTTGCTCCCGTGCATCTTTGCGCATAGCAATTTCATTATTGCCAAATTCAAAATCCACTTTTACCAACGGCAGCCCCCATTTATCCTTTTTTTCACCATCGAGTGCCACTTTATTTTTTTTATAAGGCAGGCATTCCCCCCAGGCGGCCATCCAAAAAGTCCATTTTCCGGGTTTAATTAATTTTTTATAATATTCTTCACCGAAACTGTCATCATCAAGCATTGTATCTTTCCATTCCATTCTTTCGCCATCGGCTTGAAAGCCATAACCTCTTAAAAAACCGGCATTATCATTCTCAATATTTCTGAAGCGCGGAATATAAACTCCTGAAGGCCTTCGGCCATAATAATATTTATCATCCATGCCATCAATGTATCCTCCGGCGCCGGCGCCTGAATGATGATCCATTAAATTAAGCCCAACCATTCCACTATCGTTTCCAAAACCTTGCGGAAACCTGTTACTTTTTGACTGTAATAAAATTGCGGCAGTTGCAATTGTAGAGGCATTTAGAAAAATGACTTTTGCAAAGAAATCAGTTGTTTCTTTTGTTACCTCATCAATAATTCTCACACCGGCTGCTTTATTAGTTTTTTCATCAAAAATTATTTCATATACAATAGAATGAGGCCTAAGTGTGAGATTTCCTGTGTTAAAAGCATCAGGTATTGTGGCGGAATTACTGCTGAAATATCCCCCGAAGGGGCAGCCACGGTCGCATAAATTCCTGTACATACACGGCCCTCGCCCGTTCCAGCCTTTGGTTAAATTTGCTATCCGCATTGGCGTTACCAGCCTGTCTTTATACTTAGAGTGAATTTTTTCTTTTAAATAGTTTTCTACGCAATTCATTTCCATTGGCGGAAGAAATTTTCCGTCAGGTAAATGAGAAAGCCCTTCCGGTTTACCGCTTACGCCGATGTAATTTTCAACATAATCGTACCACTGCGCTATATCGCGATATCGAATAGGCCAGTCAACGCCGTGACCATCTTTTAAATTTGCAGTGAAATCAAGGTCGCTTAAGCGATAAGTTTGTCTGCCCCAGGTTAACGACCTGCCGCCAACCTGATAACCCCGGATCCAGTGAAACGGTTTTACCTGTATATACGGATGATCTTTGTCGCTTACAAAAAAATGTTTTGAGCCTTCATTGTAAACGGTACTTTGCACAGGGTTTTCTTCCCTGTCTTGCTGCGAAATTTCCAAACGATTTTTAAACTCCCATGGAGCCAGATTGGCTGTTGTATAATCTTTAATATGCTCAACATTACGCCCTCTTTCAAGAAGTAAGGTTTTTAATCCATACCGGCATAATTCGCGGGCAGCCCAACCACCGCTAATGCCACTGCCAACAACAATTGCATCGAAAGTGTTTTGCAATTTTCCGGAGCCGGAAATTTTTGGTGAATCAGGTTGGCCCATAATATTTATTTTGTTGCCCATGCCCTCATTCCCTCAGAAGGAATGCAGCCATTGAACCGGGCCGGAATGTGAATGTAAGCAAGCGCTTCAGTTGCACCTTTTTCGGAAGTGCAGAAAGCAATAGTGGTGTAATCTTTTAAAAGCCTGAAAAAGGATCTGCCCGCAAATTTATTTTTTACTTTTCCTAAAATACCGGAATAATTACTTCCCGCTATGCGGAAATGATTTAAAACTTCTATTCTATCTGATTTCGATAATGATACAAAATTTTTTGAGAAATGATTGTTGCTATACTCCTGCAATTCGTGAAGTCCATTAATAAAATTATTTTGCTCCGGCCTGTCGAGGCAATTAATTATTAAGTGAGAAACAGTTTCACCAACAGGAATTTTTAATACTTCAATTTGAGGAATAACAGTAGTAGCAAGAGCTTCAACAAGGCCGGAATTTTTAGAAAGGAATGCTATATCAGGCTTTTTATAAATATTAAATATCCTGAAACCTGTATAAGTTGCGGCTACACCACCGCCTAAAACAAGAATTGAAAATATTGCTCTCCTGCGCTTCATTAGGGCAACTTTAGCGCCTCTTCCAGCGGCATATTTATCATTTCTTCTAACCTTATTACTGCTACATTATATTCCTTTTGCAGGGAAGTAAGTTTTGCCTTTCCTAAAAGATAATTTTGATGATTACGGTTCATATCAATCATATTTCCCGTTCCTTCGGAATAAGCATTCCTTGCTGTTTCATAATTTGAATAATCGTATTCTAAAAATGATTTTTGAAGAAATACGAGTTCTTTTAATTCTTTATAGGCTTCATAACGGGTAAGCACTTCAGTTTTAATAGTATTTAATTTATCGGTTTTTAATTCTTTAGCAACATTCACGTTTTCGGTGGCAGTAATTTTATCCCTTTTCATTTTTTTAAGCAAATCGAAAGGCACTATAAAACCTAAATTGTATTTAGGGAAGAAACTTGCAGCTGCTGAATTACTGATTACAAATTCATTGATATTGGCGCCAAGACTGATATTTCCAAGCCATGAAGTTTTGGTACGTTCAAGTTCTGCATTATAAATATTTATATTCGATTCACTGATTCTTATTGCCGGATTATTTTGTGCAAGTTTTACAAGTTTTATTTTTATAAGCGAATCGTTGTTGTTATCAGAATACACAGGAGCCTTTTCGGTGTTGATATAATTTGAATCATCAACATAATCATCGGAAGGCCGTACGTACACAGGTTGCGTAAGAGTGTCAGGAGAATTTTGTTGCGGAGCATTCCTGTACTTACGCAAAGAATCGGGCATTGCCCTTACTACTTGAGAGTTACATATCTGAACAAAAGAAACAGCAATAACTACAATCAGAGAAAGTGTTTTCAAATAAATTTTAATACGCATTTAAATTAGTTTTAGTTCTTTCCCGTCAAATTCAAGTAATCGCTTCATTAAAGATAATGAAGAAAAGAAGAAAACAGAACCCGGAAATTGTCCAACTGTTTCTTGTGAATACTGAATTACCAAAATCGGAAAAATACAAGCTATTAACGAAACCATTACAAGTTTTAGTTTTTGGTTCTTCATTCGGAAGTAATAAATAATTCCCTGATAAAGAATTGCGAGGTTAAACAGCACCCAAATAATGAGTCCTATCCATCCCATTTCGAGTCCTATACGAAGAAATCCGCTATCGGTTGGGAAATCGGCCAAAGGGTGTCCGGGAAAAACCATGCCTCCTAAACCACCTGTAGTTCCAATGCCACCTCCAAAAGGATGGCTGTGTAAATAGGGTTGTATATAATGCCGGTTACGTTCACGAAGATTCAGCGATTCGTCTTTCTTATCAAATGTTGAACGCATTCTGTTTAAAGTAGCATTGTTGTGAATCGGTGCGAAAAAAACAACCAGCGCCACAAGTGATGCAGCAAATAAGGTTAGTATAGTCTTTTTACTTTGAATTGTAAGGAAACCATAAATAATAAAACCTATTGGAACAATAACAGTAACAGTACGGGTTCCGGAAAACGCCATTCCAAGCAGCATAACTAAAGCCATAAAAATTAAAGTGTACTGCCTTCTTTTATTTTTCTCATAAATAGCAAAAAGAAGTGCAATAACAGCAGTTGATCCTGTAATAACGCCAAATGAAACAACATCTGATAAAAATGAGAATTTGCGGATGTTGCCTCCCTGGTTTAATAAATCGAACCTGCCGGGAATGCTCATTATATAATTCATCTCCGAAGGAAGAAATCCAAACCATTGTTGAAAGCAGCCATAAAGTGCAATAACAAAAACTGTAACAATCCAGAATTTTATAAAAAAGAAGAGTTTTTCCTTAGTATCAATCAGCCGGTAGGCAATTATATAAATTATAAGAAACACAATCCATCGCCTGAACATTGCTGCCCATATCACTATTGTATGAACATTAGGATTAAATACTTGTATCAGAATCAATCCTGTATTTAAAATAAGTGCAATTGAAATTGCTGTTTTTATTAAGGGTGAATTACTTTTCGCCAAAGGCGATGGGCGTATGTAACTACCAATCAGAACCATCAGAAATAATATTTCCAAAACCGGACTGAGTGAAATTGCCTCGCGGCCGATTAAATGATTTGGATAAAAAATAAAAACACTAAAAGCCGATGCAATATAATAACCGTATAGCGGATAGAAAATGCATATATATGCTATAATAAGCCCAACCAATAATCCGCTGAATAAAAATGTAAAAATAAAAAGATCGTTAGCAGCAAGAAATGCACCACCCAATGCCAGAATAAAAAGCAAAATGATTCCCATTGGAGTCATCATCTTCTTTTTAAAAAATTGGCTTTCAAACCAACTTGCAATATTGGGTTTGTTATAACTCATTTACAGAAAAACAATTTTTATAAATAAATAAACCATAACTATTGTTACAAACGAAAGAGTAACAACAAGAATTAAATTATTGCTTATTTGTTCTTCGGGTTCGTTATCCATTTGCTTTTATTAAAAAATTATTTATTGCTTCATAAACCTTTTCAACAGTGTTTTCCCAGCTATGGGAGCGGGCAATTTTAATTCTGTAATTTTTATTTTCATCACTGTCTGAAATCAATGCCTGATTTATTGCAGCAAGGTATTCATTTTGATCTGAGCATAAAAATGTACAATCTGCAAAAGCTTCCATTGTTTCTGTACGTGTTGCTACCACCGGTTTTCCTGCCGCCAGGTATTCATCAACTTTTCTCGGATAATTCCCAATTGTTAACTGATTTACCACCTGGGGATTAAGACAAACATCAAAATTGTGGACAAACGCTGGAAGGTCGCCTTCATTTTTGCTTCCGGTAAATAGTACATTTTTGAAATTATGCAAAGTTGATTTTTTAAAATCATCATCTTCAGGGCCTACTAAAACAAAGTTCCATTCAGGTTTTTGTTTTGCCAAAAATTCCAGCAAATCAATATCAAGCCTCATTGATGTAAGAAAACCACAATATCCAATCACCGGCCCCTGAAGCATTTTCAACTCTTCCGGCACGTAGCCGGGATTTTGAAAATAATCATCGCCACAGCCCTGTCCGGTATAAAAACTCATGTTGTTATAATTCTTGGCGTAATTGTTTAAATAGAGAGAATTAGTTACAATCACATCAGATTTTTCAATTAGTTCAGGTTCTGAAAACTTTCCATGTTTATTAAAATACGGTTGTGCCAGAAGGTAGTCTCGCAGATAATATACACTGCAATCAACATCAAGTAATTCAGCAAGGTAAAGGCCGTTGTAAAAATCATTATCAATAAATAGAATGGGATTTTTAAAACCAAGTTTCTGCGATCCTTTTTTTATTTCACTTGCAAGTTTTTTGTTGTTGCGGCGGTTTAAAAATTTATAAAGAAAATTATGAGGTAAAAAATTTATTGACGATAGAATTGTTTGCGGATTAAAAATGTGTAAACCCGGCTCAATTTCCTGAAGTACGTTTGTATTATTTTTTATACTGTTAAGCCTGTTTTTGGTTTTTATATCTTCAGGTTCTTTCCATTTTGTAATATGATCAAGCGGCCGGTTTACATATAATACGCGGTTATTTTTGCAAATAACTTTAGCCATATTTTTAAAATTATGGCCTATCTGCAAGTCCCAGGGTTGTATCCCCAGCATTATAATATCCCTTCCTTTTAAAGATGCATTTTCCATTTTATTTCGCCTCAGCTAATGCTGCTGTTTTTTTGATATTCTGATGATTACGATCTAACGTAAACAACATGTGGAAATTATATTTCTCTGATAATTTATATAGCAAAACCGGAATTAGTAAACCTGTAATTATTCCTGTTATCAGTAAAACCGGGATATTTGAAATATGAAAAAATTTAACCATCACCATACGTGTTGCTGCCAAAACAATAACATGTGCTACATAAATATACAGGCTATGCCTGCCGAGATGATGTAACCATTTCAATGTATTATGTTTCTGAAGCTGAAAGCAAACGCTTATAACAAAGGCACATCCTATAATTGCAATTAAAATAAAAATATATGGCTGAAAATTTTCAACATGGTCGTAAGTTCCGGGTGAATATGTAAGGTTTTGATTCAGGTAATAAACCTGAGAAACAATAAAAGGTATTAATAAAATCAAAACCATTTTTAGCGAATAAAGTTTTTTGAGATTCTCTTTATTGCGAATAAATTTCCCTGCAAAGTCGCCTACTGCGTAGAAAAAATAATAATGAAGCACATCGCTTAAAAAGCCAATGTTAATTTGATTCTTCCCGCAATAAGCGGAAATGTAAATGAATAATAAACCAATAATTGCATTTTGAATTGCCGAAAGTTTAAGTAAAATTTTTGAACATGCATAAATTACGGACACATTAAAAAGTGCATATAAATACCAAAATTGTTCTATTTCGCGTGGTTGGTAAAAAAGATATAAATAATCAAACGCGGTTCGGGAGCTGTTTACATAACCTGATAAAAAAATTTGCAGTGTTATCTGAATTATTCCCCACAAAAAATAAGGATATAAAATAGTTCTCCATTTATTATCTATGAAAAGTTTTAATCCTCGTTTTTCAAGGCTTCCTGCAACAAAAATTCCTGAAACAATAAAAAAGAGTGGCATTCGAAAACTAAAAAACAAAATATTAGCATGCTCTAATTCTATAAACGGCGCCACGTTTAATCCTGAATTTTTAAGTCCTTCAAAAACATGGCGATACAAAACGAGTATTATAGAAATACCCCTTGCATAATCTATCCAGGTTTGTCGTGCAGTTAAATCACGCATCTACATTTTCTGTTAATACTTTATTCAGAATAAAAGTCTGGTCTTTTTCCTTTTGTAATGTTATAAATTTTAGGCTTTCTCTGTCTATTTGCTTAAAAGGATTATCAGCCGCGAAAACAGTTATTATACCCTCAGAGTAATTTATCAATTCTTTTGAATCAGCATAAAGGTTAAGGGCTGCACCTTCTATCAAAATATAATCGTATTCTTCTTCAAGTTTTGAAATGAATTTATTTTTATCAAGATCAATTAATACTTCTGAAGGAGTAACATTTGCTTGTTGGCAGCCGATTATATCAATTCCATCAATATTAGTTTTAGAAATAAGTTTTTGAGCTGCAACAGGCTGGCTGTAAGAAATTTGTTTTACAACATCATTTATAAAAACATTACAATTAAAATCTTTTGTAAGAGAATTGTTATAAAAATTAAGGTCTATAATTAAAACCTTTTTCTTGCTTAAAACAAGGCTTGCCGCCAAAGATTTTATTATTGTTGATTTGCCAACACCCGGCCGGGTGGATGTTACGAGAAATGATTTCTTGTTACTGTCTAAAAGGTCAAAACGAATCTTTCGGATATAATTTTTAAATACATTTTGATTTTGATTATCGTTTTCAGACAAGATAATATCAATGGGTTGCGTCTTTTTAAAATCAAGTTTGTTAAGCAATTCAGCATCTTTAATTGCTGTTTGCCTGCCAAATATTGAAGGTGTTTTCAGAGATGAATCAAACACTTCAAGAAAAATAAAAATCATTGAAATAAGAACAAAGACGGACATTCCCGAAAGCGCCATTTTCATTAAAGTCTTTTTAGATTCAGGTTCTGCTGCCGGCAACCCTAATCTTGTTTGAATGAAATTTGCAGATGGATCATCTTTAGCCAAACCAACAACCTGCGCATATTTTTCTTTTATGGCTTTTAGCTGTGCATTCTCCATATCAAGTTGAGTGCGTATCACATCCATCTTTACACCACTTCCCGGGTTAACATTGGTCATGCTGGTATATCGCTTTATTCTGTCGTTGTAATCGTCAATAGTTGACTTTGCAGCATTAAGCAAAGCCTCTTCTTCATCAATGTCTCTTTTAAGCTGGTCAATCTGATCGCGAGTTTTATTTATATTAGCAGAGGATCCTGATTTTTGAATAATTTCTGCACGGAGGTCATCAATTTGTTTTTGCAGAGCTGCATCACCGGCAGGCTTACGGCTTAATTCAGCAACAAGTTCGTTGCGCTTTGTTGTTAATCTTATTATTTCGCTATTACTTGCAGGCGCCCCCGAATTATTGGTTAGATTTACAAGTTGGTTTTTTAAATAGTTAAGCCTGTTTAAATGCTCATTGTATTTACTTTTCTGTGTTGCAAGCTGCCCTTCTATTTCAGTAACGGTTTCCATTGCGCTTGTTGTTCGGCTTAACGGGTCAATTGTACCCTGACTTATTTTTTCTGAAAGTAAAATATTCCCAAGGCTGTCAACTTTTTTCTGTTGAAGATCCATTACACTTTTAATTGTCATTGAGTTTTCATCAGTGCGAAGTGAGTTTAGGTTTTTGAAATAATTTAAAAACTCCAAACCTATAGCATTTACAACCCATGAAGAAAGTTCAGGATTTTCTGAAGCAAAAATAATATCAAGAAAATCGGTTCTGGCTACTCTTGAAACATTAAGATTCTTCATAATTGACAAGTAATCGTACTTATACAATTTTAAATATTCAAGAATTAAATTCTCTTCTTTAATATCGGCTCTCAAAACTGAGTTTTCTTCAAGTTTTTTTCTTAA
>JAFDXB010000159.1 GCA_018268175.1 Bacteroidota bacterium
TGTCCGATATTATATGCTGTAATTCCGCCCTGAAAAAATTTCTCGGCATCAGGAATTGCGGAAAATTTAAGTTGTAAGCCGCCTGAGGTAACGCTTTCAGCTACAGAAATTGTTTCCTCTTTATCAAGCATATACTGCCGTATTTTTTTTGATATTAAATCTACTGCCATAGTTATTATTCTCCTGTTTCGGAATTAGGTGAATCCACAGGTTTGGATTGTGGCGACCCTTTTTGCCTTAAAAAAATTGATAAAATTATTATAGCGAAAACTGATAAAAATTCACTTTGCCAATTTTGAAAACTTTCAAACCAAAATTTTGAATCTGAAATATATTCCGCAATTTTAACCGACGGCTTATGCTTTAAAAAATTCGTAAAATTTTCTTCTTTATAACTTCCATAAAAATGCAATATCAGAGATGCAAAAAATAAAGCAAACAGGCATATTGTAAGAGAATGTTTATAAAATTTTAAAATCATACCGCCTTTCCTTACCGCCCATGGTGCAAAAGGTTTAAATTGGTCCGGCTCTTTATCTACTTCATCACTGCCATCAAATTTTTTTGATTCTGACGAGCCTTTTTGTTTTAAAAAAATAGTAAGCCAAACAAATAATCCCATTTGTAAAAATTCAGATTCCCAGTTTTCAAATGTTGCTTCTAAAAAATGCCCGGATTTTAAATAAACCATCACAGACACAGGCGGTTTACCATATTCAGCATTTTCTTTATTGTAATCTTTAATTCCAAATAAAATTTGCCCTAAAAAAGAAAAAATGAATAGTACAAGAAAAATGATTGATAAAGAATTATTTCTAAAGAATTTCATCATAAAAACTTTAGCATTCTATTTCTGTGCCAGACAATTTTAGCCCAAAAAAACCGCAGTTATTAACCGCGGTTTTTCTTTAGCAATATAAATGTGTTTTATTCATCTTCGCTTTCCTCAGAATCATCCTCCTCCTCATCATCTTCATCATCTTCTTCTGTACTCCATGAATAATTTGCACCTTCATGTTCAGCATCCATATTAATGTGAGCTTCTGCAATTTCGGTAAGATGATGATCGGTGTCTTCTTCCTCCATTAATGTGGTATCTAAAATATCTGCCACCTGATCAAGATCCATTGTTAATGCAAGTTGAACTAATCCACCATAAGTGGCAATTTCATAATGCTCTACTTTTTGAGCGGCAATTATTAAGGCTGCATCACGTGTCATAGAGCCTTCTTTAGTTTCCTCAATTATACTTTCCGCTTCTTTAACAATACCCTCAATTGCTTCACATTTTTTACCTTCCGCTTTCTTTCCAATTAGGCCGAAAACTTTTTCCAGGCGTTTTACATGTTTTTGCGTTTGATGAAGATGATCATTAAAAGCTTCTTTTAATTCCTCGGTAGTAGCTGCTTCTTCCATTTTTGGAATGGCAGTAGTTAATTTTTTTTCTGCATAATAAATATCCTTCAGTGAATCAACAAAGAATTTTTCGAGAAGAGAAGCTCCCTTTTCATTTGTCGCGGAAGTAGAAGCAGCTTTTTTAGCGGCCGCAGTTTTTTGTGATGTAGTTTTTTTTGCCGGGGCAGATTTCCTTATTGAGGTACTTGATGTTGCCTTAGAAGTTTGTTTCATAACCTGTTTTGATTATTAATTATTAAAAAAGGTTATCGGAAGAATCTTCCGATAACCCTATTTATATTTTATCTTGAATTTCTGGAAGATGAACTTCTGCCTCTTCCTGAAGAACCACGTGATGAACGTGACGAAGATGATGAACTATTTCGTCCACCTCCGTGCGAAGCATGTCCACCCATTGCTGCAATTCTGCGGCGCTTTTGTGGGCTCATGCTTGCAAAGCCACGTCCGGATCCTGAACCGGAACTACTAGATCTGCCTCTGCTTGAAGAAGATGAGCGGCTGCTTCCTCCTCTTGAAGATGATGAGCCACCTCTATTTGAAGAAGATGAACTTCCGCCTCTTCCTCTTCCCGAAGAAGAACTTCCTCCTCTTCCTCTTCCTGAAGAACTTCCACCTCTTCCACTATCTGTAGAAGACGAACCACCTCTAGAAGAACCTGATCTACCTCCACCATGAGAAGCATGGCCACCCATTGCTGCTATACGACGGCGTTTTTGAGGGCTCATGCTGGCAAAGCCTCGGCCTGAACCGCTACCGCCCGAACTTCTTCTGCCGCCATATCCACTTCGGCCACTACGTGAAGTCCTGCCTCCTTCTTCATCCTCATCTTCATCCTCGTCATCGTCATAATCATCATATTCATCCTCATCATCATAATCTTCATCATCATAGTCATCGTAATCGTCGTACTCATCTTCTGTATCATCATACTCATCATAATCATCATCATCATCATACTCATCTTCGTCATAATCATCATACTCATCATAGTCACTATCATTACGTGAGCTATATCTGCCCTGATTTCCTGAATTGTTGTTACGCCTTACTGAGGAGCCGGAGCCACTGTTTCTGTATGCCATTTTGAAATAATTTAATTGTGAAAAAATATTGAAGCGCTTCTTCTTAAATTATTCAATTTTTATGCCTTCGCAAGGCAAGAATAATGTGTGGAAACTATAAAACAAAAAAGCATAAATTGAAGATTTTTTTTTACAAATTTTGTGGAATACCGCTATTTCGCCCCCTTTGGGGAATAGGCACTTTGCCAGATTAAATTGAAATTTGAATTTCATATTGCTGCTAAATAAATTATCAAAGAAATACTAAATAAATTAGTTAAATAAAATAATGTTTAATAACTTTGTTTCAAATTAATTTTACTTTCATTTACAGATACAACAATTAAAACAGATACAATGAGCAACGCAGAAAAGTTAAAGGCACTGAAACTTACCATGGATAAAATTGATAAAGATTACGGTAAGGGTTCGGTAATGATGATGAATGAAAAAGGTAAGGTGGAACAGGGCGTAATTTCAACAGGTTCTCTTGGCCTCGATGTGGCATTGGGAATTGGTGGCTTGCCTAAAGGCAGAATAGTTGAAATTTATGGCCCGGAATCTTCTGGTAAAACAACCCTTGCAATACATATAATTGCTGAAGCGCAAAAAAAAGGGGGAATGTGTGCAATTATTGATGCTGAACATGCTTTTGACAGCGTTTATGCTCAAAAACTTGGGGTTGATGTTGACAATCTTCTTATCTCACAACCAGATTACGGTGAACAAGCCCTTGAAATAGCAGATAGATTAATTCTGTCCGGCGCATTGGATGTTGTGGTTATTGATTCAGTTGCAGCGCTTGTGCCTAAAAGTGAACTTGAAGGTGAAATGGGCGACTCTAAAATGGGCTTGCATGCCCGGTTAATGAGCCAGGCTCTTCGAAAGTTGACTGCAACAATTGCAAAGACAAACAGTTGCTGCATTTTTATAAATCAACTTCGCGAAAAAATAGGAGTTATGTTTGGTAACCCTGAAACTACCACCGGCGGAAATGCCTTAAAATTCTATTCATCTGTTCGTTTGGATATTCGCAGAACCGCTCAAATAAAAGACGGTGATCAGGCAGTAGGCAACCATGTAAAAGTAAAAGTTGTAAAAAATAAAGTAGCGCCGCCTTTCCGCCAAGCGGAATTTGATATAGTTTATGGTGAAGGCATTTCTAAGGTGGGAGAAATTGTAGATATGGGTGTTGACCTTGGCATTTTGCAGAAAAGCGGAAGTTGGTTTAGCTATAATACCGATAAATTAGGCCAGGGCCGAGAATCTGTAAAACAACTAATGACCGATAACCCCGAACTCGCTGCAGAAATTGAAGGCAAGATAAGAGAGAAAATAAAGGAACTGAACGGATAGATTTGGGTTAGTATTTAAATAAAGAAGAGAGGCTTTTTGAAAGCCTCTCTTTTATATTATAGCATTTTAAAAATACTTGATAGAAATTTTTTTCCCAATCTGATTGCATTATAAAGTGGATATTGATACGGATATAAAATAGACTTTCCGATAATCAGTGCCATCAGCATTCAAAACCCAATCGTTACATTTGCTAAAGTTTCAACTTATAAAAATTTATTATTCTTTTACAATATAAAAAAAACTCCGCGCAAATCCGTCAAATCCGCTCAATCCGCGTTCTAAACTTAAGCCACAATCCTAATTAAGGTATAACATAATATTAAAAACAGCCTCCTTTACAATATCAAAAACTCCGCGTCAATCCGCTCAATCTGCGTTCTAAACTAAAGCCCCTAAATCAGATATAGTTTAACCAGATAATAAGCCATCCAAAACCAAAATAAAATAACTCCGCGTCAATCCGTCAAATCCGCTCAATCCGCGTTCTAATATCATCCTTGTATTCTGAAAAAGGTTCAACTTATTAAAGCCATCTTTACAATATAAAA
>JAFDXB010000015.1 GCA_018268175.1 Bacteroidota bacterium
AATGAAATTATCACCAAAGGTGAAAAGCCGGAACAATTAAGTAAAGAATTTGTGAGGGAATGGCTTATACAAAACAATTTTATGGGTAAGCCAGGGCAAATTATTCCTGAGTTTTCTGAGAACTTAATTATAGAAATAAGTGAAAAATATATTTCATTATATGAAAAACTAACAGGAGAAAAATTTATAAAATCAGAAATTGATGAAAATGAAATGTTTAAAATATTATCAGCATCAATAACTGATTTAATTGAAACAAATTGAGAAAAGTAATTCCCATATTTAATGAAAAGCGCCACAATATTAATGATTAAAAGTTGCTGGCACAGCATTTGAAAAATTATATGGTAAGCCGACCCCGGTTGGCATTAACCAAAATAATTTATTAATCAAAAACTTATCACCATGGGAAACATTTTGTATACCATTGCAGTAATCCTGGTTATCATCTGGGCAATCGGATTTTTAGGCTTTCATGCCGGAAGTATTATTCATATTCTTCTTGTAATTGCTGTAATAGCAGTTTTATTACGCCTTATCAGCGGAAGAAGGCCACTTTAAAATAATAAATATGAAATTGTCAAACAACATGATGCTGGGGCTGGCATTGGGTGCTACGGCCGGTTTGATAGCAAGCAAATTTTTACCAAATGTAAAAGGAAAAGGTAAATCCTTACTTAATAACATCACTGGTAAAGAAAGATTTAAAGAAGCTAACTTACAAAGAACACGCTCAACAGCCTCTCAATTTAATATTCATTAAAAAAAATAGCTGCAATTATTTGCAGCTATTTTTTTACAATTTTTTCTAACTATGAGAAAGGCTTCTCCTTTTTGATTTGTTAAAAATCATGCTGTCGTTCTTAATGCCTTTTCTTATTTCCTTTTGAACATCGTCTGGTAAATCTTTCACTTCTTTACAGGTATTACTACAACAGCCATTGTAATTATTTTTACATTCTTCGCATTGTATAAACAGAAGATGGCAAGCTTCATTAGCACAATTGGTATGGGTATCGGCGGGTTTGCCGCATTGATGACAAAAAGAAATAATTTCTTCAGTTATCCTCTCTCCCAATCTTTCATCAAAAACGAAATTTTTTCCTTTAAACTTATTAGGAAGATTTTTTTGTTTAGCTACATTGGAATAGTGAATTATTCCGCCTTCAAGATGAAAAACATTTTTAAAACCGCGATGCATCATATAAGCACTTGCCTTTTCACAACGTATGCCGCCTGTGCAATACATTATCAGATTTTTTTCTTCATTGCCGGCCATCATTTCTGCTGCCATTGGAAGTTGATCCCTAAAAGTATCACTTGGAATTTCTATCGCATTCTCAAAATGCCCTACCTCATACTCGTAATGATTGCGCATATCAATTATTACAGTATTATCACTTTCACTAAGTTTATTAAATTCTTCAGCATTTAAATATTTTCCTCTCTCCTGCATACTAAAAGTAGGATCGCTAATTCCATCAGCAACTATTTTTTCCCTAACTTTTATTTTTAAAACCCAAAAACTTTTTCCGTCACTAACGGCAATATTTAACCGCAGGTTTTTAAAATATTCACAACTGTCAAGATAATCCTTAAGCCCTTGAAAATTACTTTCAGGCACACTTATCTGAGCATTTATACCTTCGGCTGCAACATAAATTCTTCCAAAAATTTTCAGCTTGTTAAAAGCTTTATATAATTCATCCCGAAAATTTTTTGGATCATTTATAACAAAATAGCGATAAAACGAAATTGTTATTCTGTGTTCTGTTTCTTCGAATAACTTTTGCTTTAGTTCCTTTTGAGAAACTCTGTTGTGTAGAAGTGCCATAATTTTAATTTGTTCCTTTAATAGGTTCCGGAATTTCACCGGGTGGATGCTTGCAGGCAAACCAAATTTTGGCAAATATACATTTTTTAATTCGTCATTCCTTTTACAAACATTGATAAAATGTTCTGATTAATTCCGAATTTAAAGGCACTTTTCACTTCATTACCATTACTGTAACCGGCTATAAAATCAACTCTGAAAATTTTTAAAATATTTTCAAGACCAATAAATAATTCTGAATAGTTATTGTTTTTATCTACATACAGCACATTTGCACCACCAACAAGATGCCAGTTCAATTTCTTGAAGAATGGAATTTTATTAGTTAGAAAACCATTAAAATGATGTTCTAAAAATCCAAATCCGTAAATATCAGCATCTGTGCTGTTGCTATAATAATTTGCAAGTTGAAAGCCGTTCAGAGGATTTGCGAGAATTCTTGTTTCGTTCCCATTAAAATGTTTTAAATCTTGCACAAAAACTTTTTTGTCATTCAAAAAACCACCGGTTCCAATTTTTAAATTACTTGTGCCTAAAAGTTTAAAACTTATATTTTTCCGAATATCAAATTCCCATTTATCAAAATCTACATCACTGCCAAAAGCATTTTTAATTCCTTTTGAATAATAAAGAGAATAAACAGCTTTATCAGATCCAAGCCGGGCTTTTTGTTTTGGGAATTCAATATATTTCTGGCCTCCCTGAAATGACAGGACTGCATTTAAAAGAACTGCTTTATGTTCAGGAAATTGAGAAGGTATTAACCGGAATGGATAATTCGGAGTAAAAAAGTCCTTCTTATAAAAAGTAAAGTCTGTAGTGTTGTTAACCGGAATTCTTTTTTCATAACTCGAAGAAATATCAAAAGAAAATCCTTTTTCAAAAGACTTTTTATATCTAATTGAAACAAACTCTGCCTCATAAATTTTCATATAATTTTCGCCATAAAATAATGTCCCTATTGAATTATATAATGGAACAATAGGATTTTCAGAACTAAACTGCCGCACATCTTTGCCTCCGGCGATAATAAATTTCGATGATGTATATTTTTTGCCGGGCTTCGCAACATTTTTATCCCACTCAAAAGATATAGATGGATTTAAATGCCCGTTACTGAAGCCATAACGAAAATCCGCTTCTGCGTAAAATGTCCGTTCATTTCTTTTCCTGCGGTAGTAGGGCACCAATGTAAGATTAGCGCCTTCAACAGTATTGTAATTGAGATTTGGTAACAGCCCCTTTAATCCTGTTATCTTGTAACCTGATGTATCGTACCGTGTTCTACGGTAATCTGACAAAAGCAGTTTTGTGATCAATCCTTTATTTTCATATTTCTTCGCCGAATCTCTCATTGCTTTTATATATTCCGGGCTTGAATATTTTTCCTTAATACTGTCCTTAACATGATAGTCTTTAATTTCTTCAGGCTCTAATGGTACCGGCCTTATTGAATCCCAAAAAGAATCATTTGTAGAAACAACGTCTGCATTATATTTTACAACAGTGTTGTCGAAAAAGTTTTTCGGAAATTCAGGATTTATTTTATAATCAGAGTAAACACTTAGGAAATTTCCAACCAAATCAATTTTCAGAGGTTTTAAGGTAAGATAAATGTATTGGGTTTTTATTTTCCAAACAGAATCATCTGCCGGGCCATAGATTTGGTTTATCTTTAAAGTATCAAGTATTTCAAGCTGCGAAGTTTTGGTAAGAATTAAATCGCAACTGTGAATACGCCAGTCATCTTCAGTTATATTTATGGTTCCGGAAAATAGTGGTTCATAATTCCGTCTTGGAATAACACTTATTGCATTTATCATTTTTCCATCTTCAAAAAACACCCCTGTTAATTTGTATTTATAAAAGTTTAATGCATTATCTGAAATAGGAGAAATGAAACCTCGTTTTCCAAATAAACTTGAAAAAACTGAAACGTTGTTCGAATAAAAGTTTATAAATATCGGAAACGAAAAACCAAAACTGTTTGAACCACTAACCCTGCTTTTCAAAATTTCATTTTTAAATTTATCCGGCTCAGATAAACTTATTCTTGATACAGATTCTGATAAATATATAATTCCTTTTCCGGTGGAATCAAATCCATCTTCAGACATTTCCTTCTTAGGTATTTTTTTCCCAAACAATTTATCTGGTAAATCTCGCAGTTTAATTATATCTTTTCCATAACGGTCTGCCACAAACGAATTACCTTCATTATTATAGCCGCTCCGCTTTTTTATAGCCGCTCTAATTACTTTATATGCCGGATCTTCGCCACCGCTTTTTACAACAACATCTGGCATGCTTAGGTTCAACTCCTTAAGTATAAAATTAACTTCTATGTTGCCTTTAACTTCAATTTTCTTTTCTGAAAGTTCATAGCCGAGGTGTTGACAAACCAGAGTATAGTTGCCTGCCGGCAGAGTTAATTGGAACCTTCCTGATCCGTTTGCGCTGGTTCCGGTTCCACTTCCCTTTACAGTAACAGACGAATATGGCAATTCCTCACCATTTTCATTTTTAATTGTCCCGGTAATATTTTGTGCATGTAAATTCAGGCAAAGAAATGCCATGTAGAAAGTTAATATTGTTTTCATAAAAAGGTACTTATTTGTTTTTTATCAACAAACTTCCGGAAAGTGCACTAAATCCTGCTACAATTCCACCAATCAATCCGGTAACAATAATCAACAGCCAGGGATTTTCATTTTTAAATATTAAAACCGACATTTTATTTGCAAGTACATGATCATTGTTAATGCTTATGATCAAAGCAAATAATCCCCAAAAAATAAATATGCTTATAAATGCTGCCAAAAAC
>JAFDXB010000160.1 GCA_018268175.1 Bacteroidota bacterium
CGGCTTTACCCGTCTGAAGAAGACTTTAAAAAAGTTGAAAAATTCACTTCAATACCTTATATAACAATTTCGCCGACAAGCGTGTGGTTTACAAAACAATATCCTGCATCTGAATGGATAAAATTTGTTGAGCAGGTTCCTCCGGATCATAAAATATTTTTACTTGGTGGCAAGGATAATTATGAAGCCTGCGAAGATATAATACGCAAAAGTTCAAATTACAATGTAGAGAACCTTGCAGGGCAATTATCCTTTTTACAATCTGCCGCACTCATGTCTTCAGCAAGGCTGAATTACGTGAACGACAGTGCCCCGCTGCATTTTGCTTCCGCAATGAACGCACCTGTATGTGCAGTATTTTGCTCAACAATTCCGGGATTTGGTTATTATCCGCTTTCAGATAAATCATTCATCGCACAAATTGATTATGATTTAAAATGCAGGCCATGCGGATTACATGGGAGAAAAGAATGCCCGCTTATACATTTTAAATGTGCTTACGATATTGGCGCTCAAAAATTATTAAAAGCTTTTTATGCAGATAGATGATGATATTGACAATTGCCTGAAAGTATTAAATGAAGGAGGCATAATTCTTTATCCTACTGACACAATTTGGGGCTTGGGCTGCGATGCAACTAATGAAAAAGCAGTTGCAAAAATTTTTAAGATTAAAAAAAGATCTGACACTAAAAGTATGATCATTCTTGTATCAAACGAAACCCAAATAAGGAATTACGTTTCTCAGAAAACCCCTAAAATTTTTGATTTTATAAAAGGTATAAATAAGCCTGTTACTGTAATTTACAATAATGCAATAAATCTTGCATCAAATGTAATAGCAGAGGACGGAAGTGTGGGTATCAGAATTGTTGATGAGCCCTTTTGTAAAAGGCTAATTGATCTTTTCGGAAAACCAATAGTTTCTACTTCTTCAAATATTTCAGGTTATCCGCCACCGGCGATATTCGATGATATTGATATTGAAATAAAAAATTCCGTTGACTACATTGTGAAATACCGCCGTGATGAAACAACTCCGTCCTCACCAAGTGCGGTGATAAAGATGAATGATGACTACAGTTTCACGGTTTTAAGAAATTAAAAATTATATCCTAAACCAATTTGCACAGATTGGCTTTTCCATTTTTCTTTATTATCAATATCATTTAAATTTTCAAGTCCAACTCCATAGCGGCCAAAAATCATAAGCCTTGAAATATTTGCCTGAAAACCTCCAAGCAAAGTAAAGGCACCTGATTTAAAAGCAGCTTTTCCATTGTTTACCAAACTTAAATTCTGATCCATCAATATACTGTATTGCGGCCCTGCCTGAAGATATACAGCCTTATTAATTTTATAATTAAGCATTAATGGAATTTTTATATAAGTAAGCTTCACTTTGCTCAGCGATTGAAAATTATATATATCGCTAAAAGATGAACTCGTATCAACAGTGTTTTGTCCGAACAAAACCTCAGGCTGAACAGAAAATTTATCTGACAAAGAAATTTCGCCGAAGGCGCCTACAAGATAACCAAATGAAAACTGGTCTTTAAATGCTTTGCCATCTAATTTATACAAGTCGGCTCCGGCTTTGATTCCAAAACGGTTTTGACTAAATGCAGCTAAGCTGAAAAATGATACAGCAATGAACAGAATTAATTTTTTCATATCAGAGGAAATTTTATGCAATAATATTTCCAAAAGTTTTTAAAAATGTTAATTAAGAAATAAAGTGCGCTGCAAGATGCGCATAAACTTTGAGAAATTTTAGAATATTAAAAATAATTGAATTACTTTTGCACCCTTTAGAAAATTACATGAGTGCTCAGTTGCTGTTTTGGCAAATTCTACCTGAGTTAACAGCCCGAAGCATTACATGTCGAGTGTTTGCAGTTGCAAACAGGGCTTAACAGTTAAAAACAAACAATGAATCAATTTCAGGATCTCGGATTGAATGAAAATATTATTCAATCTGTAACAGAATTAGGGTTTACAAACCCCACACCAATTCAGGAACAGGCCATCCCTGTTTTATTATCAGGAACTACAGATTTTGTAGGTCTTGCTCAAACCGGAACCGGAAAAACAGCAGCGTTCGGATTACCATTATTGCAATTAATTTCTGCTGCCGATAAATTTCCACAGGCATTAATAATTTGCCCCACACGGGAACTTTGCCTTCAAATAACAAAAGACCTTATAAACTTTATGAAGCACAGTAAAGGCATTATGGCTGAAGCTGTGTATGGAGGAGCATCTATTGTTAATCAAATTAGGAATTTAAAACGCGGTGTTCAAATTGTTGTTGCCACACCGGGCCGTTTAATAGACTTAATAGAAAGAAAAGCTGTTGATCTTGGTAAAGTAAAATATGTGGTACTTGACGAGGCAGATGAAATGCTTAACATGGGCTTTCGCGATGATATAGACTTTGTTTTAAAGAACACCCACAATAGAGAAAGTATATGGCTTTTCAGTGCAACAATGCCACCTGAAGTGAGAGCCATATCAAAAAATTTCATGACTTCTCCGAAGGAAGTTACAGTGGGCAAAAAGAACAGCGGTAATGCAAACATTGAACACCGTTATTATGTTGCACCTGCACATTCACGTTATGATGTTTTGAGAAGATTAATTGATTTTAATCCGGGTATGTACGGTATTATTTTCACACGTACAAAAGCAGATGCACAAGAAATAAGTGAAAAGTTATCAAAGGCCGGTTATGATATTGAAGCATTGCACGGCGACCTTACTCAGCAGCAGCGAGATAAAGTAATGGGACGTTTCCGCAATAAAACTTTACAACTTTTAATAGCAACAGATGTTGCTGCAAGAGGAATTGACGTTGACGGAATTACACACGTAATTAACTATGAACTTCCTGATGATATGGAAGTTTACACTCACCGCAGCGGAAGAACTGCACGTGCCGGCAGGAAAGGCATTTGCGCATCTATCTGCCATAGCAGAGAACTTTTCAAAATAAAGCAACTTGAAAAGATGATTAACACATCTTTTCATAAAACAGATATTCCGGCAGGAACAGAAGTTTGCAGAAAGCAATTTTTTGCATTTATGGATAAATTAAAAGATGCTGATATTTCTGCAGAACATTATGATACATACCTACCTGACCTGATGGAAAAATTTTCAGATGTTTCTAAAGAAGAAATTCTACAACGTGTGGCTGCGCTTGAATTTGATCATTTCTTTAAGTATTATGCAGATGCTGAGGATTTGAATGTGAGAATGGATATAAGAAGAACAGAAAGTAATTCAAGGAATGATAGAGGAAGAAGTGAACGCAGTTTCAACAGAAGAGACAATGGTTACACAAGGCTGTTTGTAAACTTGGGAACTAAAGATGGTTTTTATAAAGCCAGTTTCCTGCAATATATTTTAGATGAAAGCAATCTGAAAAAAGATGTTTTAGGTAAAATTGATATGCGTGAAATGAACACATGGCTTGAGGTTGATAAATCAGAAGCGGCACGTATGATAAAAAGTATAGACGGCTCAAAGTATAATAACCGCACAGTTAGGATGAATGAGGCAGATGGAGGTTATCGAAAACCTTCGGATGAATCGAGGCCAAAAAGAAAGAAAGTATATTAAAAAAAAGCCGCCTCAATATTTTGAGGCGGCTTTTTTTATGTTTCACATGATGTTTCGTGCGTCACGACACATGACGTTTTTAATTTTTAATTATAAGCTTTATTATCTGCCTCTCACCATCAGGTTTCTGCACCTGAAGATTATAAATTCCGGACACAAGAGATTTTCCAAAATTTAAAATAGAGGTGTAACTGTCGCCACTAACGTTAACCAAGGAACGATGGATGACCTGCCCAAGGCTGTTAATTATTTTCAACCCATAGCTCCCTTTTTCCTGATTAGAAAAATTAACGCTTACCGTTTCTCCGCTTGCCGGATTTGGATATATTGAAATTGATGCTTCCAAAGATGCAACTCTAACAATTGATGAGTACTGAACTCCTCCTCCAACGCTTTCAGCCTTTATTCTGTAAAAAATTGTATTCCGTCCCGGTGAAATATCAAGATAATTGTAATCTGTAATATTCTGAGGTAGTACCTCACCTGCTGTTTCAAAAAGCCTTCCATCATAACTTCTTTCTACATAATATTTTTCAATGTTTATTTGATCTTCAATTTTCCAATCAACGGTTACGTCCTTTGAATTTCTGGTTGCTGAAACCGAAAGGAAAGTTACGGGAAGCGGACCGGCTATACCTTTTCCAAAAACTAACATAAACCTGTCTTCTTTGGTTGAAGAAGCATTTGAAGTAAACGACACATTTATTGTGGTAGGTTCTGAAAGGCTGACAGGGTATGTCTGTAAAGTGAAATTATCAATCAGTGCAGCTGAAAGAGAAATATCCATATTTTGAGGAATAAATTCCAATATGTAATTTTTATTAACCGCAGGTTTTTTAATTGAATAGAAAATTGTATCACGGATAGTAACAGGTTGCCTTGCATCTACTGCAAGTAAACCTCCGTTTTTAATAGAAAAAGTCTCACCTGAATTTATAATTTTAACAGCATCATTTCCGTCAATAATATTTGAATAAGCAGGTGAAAAAACGGCAAAGTTTCCATCAGCGATTACTAAGTCGGATGTAAGCAAATTTGCTCGAATACCGGTAATAGCCGAAGATTCTTCTGGACGGAAAAGCATTGAACTTGAATTAGATTTTGCACTTTCGGTAAATGCAACAGTACCATTAGCCGAAGAAGCGAAAACCAAGAAGGCTTGTCCTGATTCAATTGTTTTTTTTGCGACAGCAGGATTATAATATGTTGATCCCGGAACGGGCATCCAACCTGTGGTTGAAGAAATTACCTGATAACCTCCGAGGTTATAGGCGCCAACCAGTAAGGGATCCCATACATAAAATTTATCATCAACATTGGTGCGTGTAAGTTTTGTAAAATCAATTTGTGAAGCATAAGGATTACCTACACTTTCATATTTATTTTGATAAACTGTAACTGATGGCGGAGTAAATCCGGCGGCATTTGTATAAATTTTACCGCGGTTAGATAGTACTGTGGGTGTTGTAGGGTTGGCAGGAAAATTAACAGTGCGGTCGCCTCTTATAAACAACAAATATCCGTGAGGATTATCAAGATAAGTTGAATTAGTATTTGAGGGATAAATTGTCCAATCGTTAGTTACATAGTTATACGATTTAATAGAAGGGCTAACTGCTACACCTGCATCAAAACCATTTGTTCCATTGTAAAGATTATGATGAATCAGGGTACCTTTACCGGCAGTGTTCACTCCTCCATTTTGCCATGAATTAAAAATTGTCTGTCCTTCTTTTAAAGGGCTGCTTAATAACAGCCAACTTTTTCCGTGGGTTCCGGCAGGAGAATTGCCCGTAGCAATATATCGCTGAACAACAAACCTTCCTGTGCCGTACGACACCGAGGCTGCAGCTTTTATTTCTGCCACAGCAGCAGTTTTAATATTTGACGACACAAGAGTTACATCAAAATTTGATAAATTAAAATTGCCTTTAGTTAAATATAACCTTGTGGTTAAATTGAAAGATTTATTTAAAGTAACTGATACATCATTATTAATTTCCAGTTCGCTCATTACAGTTACAGTTCCTGTGGCACCTGGAAATGTTTGAGCAGCAGTTCCATTTAGTGATATTTTACCATTATTAATAAGGTTTCCCTGGTTAATAAAATCTGAACTAACTGTAAGGCTGTTGCCTGCATTAATTGTAATTGAAGCACCGGGTTTTATTGTTATTGATTTTGCCACAGCAGCAGTGGAAATAACCGGATAAGTGGATAGCCCGGTTGGTAATTCAACTGCAGTATTTGCAGTAGGAATAACTTTGCCGCACCAATTATTTGGATTGTGCCATTGATTGTTAACACTACCGGTCCATGTATTTGGGCCTATGTGAACATCCACAGGTGCCGATGCGGAACATCCGTTAGATAATGAAACAGATGCTATAAAATTCAAATCAGTACCTGCTGTAAGTTGTGCAGCGGTTGGCTTTACATAAACCTGCGGAACAGAGCCACCGGTATATGGAATTGTTCCTGCAGCATTTGTAAACAAATTATTACCTGTAGTAGGCGACCACGAAAACGATGGTGTGAGCGGCTTGGAGCCATATAAACGAATATTATCAACCGCGGCGCCGTTTGTCCATTCTGCACGGTAGCGGAAACGTATTTTTAGCTGGGTTACATTTATATAGGCCGAAAGATCGAAATACTTATGTGCAAAAGATGATCCTACACCTATATCTGCATTATTATTTTCTATTGCAGTATAAGCTCCCCCGTTGTTGGTTGATACTTCAATAAAAAACCTGTCTGTAATTGTATTGTCTAAATCAGCCAGATAGTGATCATAGAAGGCATCAAATTCTAAAAATAAACTGGTATAACCTGTAGAATTAACGGCTGTTGTTAATTCAAGGGCATTGTTAATATTAGAGTTAAGAACATCAGAGGAAATAAATGCAAATTTATTTCCGGCAAAGCCGGAAGAAATGGCCGGCTTCCAAACTTCTGTGAAGTCAGGAATGTAGTTCGACGTTTGTACTGTCCAGTTAGTGTTAGCATAATTTGCACCTATGCGGTTATTATAAAATAATCCCAACCCTGATTCAAATTTTTCATCTATTAAAACTCCAATTTCGGTAGTTCCATTTGCTGAAAGGTTGAGCACAGCACCATCACCACATACTATTGGATCTGATGGAGAGAATGTTAATACAGGAATTTCTTTCAGTATAACTCTTACAGGTGTGCGGTAGTTAGATTGGCAAGTTCCGTTTCCTGCTGCTACATAATAAATTGTGGAGGTACTTAAATCTGGCGTAGCCCACACCCCGGTGGTTGTTGAACCTATCATTGATCCGCCGGAAGGCGAATTGTAAAAATAAAATGACGTTGTTCCCGGAGTTCCGGTTACATTTATATTTACGGAACCGGTTCCGCAACTTTCAACATCAGAAATTGTTGCAATTTTAGAAGGGCATTGCGCTACTACCACAAATGAATAATCTTCTGTTTCTCCGTTGGCTAATGTGCCGCAAGGAGGAAAATCCTGAATAGCAGGTGCAGAAAAATCATCAATATCATTATATACTCTTATTCTTATCTTATATGTACCGGGAGTTGTTGATCCGGGTATTACAAAACCAAAAGTGGAAGTTGTAGTAGATACAGTGGCATTTGCATATACTAATTCTGAAGTTTCATAAACGTTGTTGTTATTCCAGTCAACCCAAGCTCTGATTCTTACCCTGAGGTTATTATAAATATTTATGTTTACGTTTTCATTTTGTGCCTGAACAGCTTTAGGAGTGAGACCTGTAAAATCCTGATATCCTGTGGCATTATATGTTGATGTGTTTGAAGCATTTGTAAGGCAGCCGGTAAATTCTATTTTATTTATGTACCTGAAAGATGTATTTGTTGCCATTGGCGAACATGAGGTAACATATGTAACTGTGGCAGAGTTTGCTGTAATTCCGGAATTATTACACTTTACCTGCAATCTGTAATATGTAGTAGTATAAGTTGCTACTGCTGTGGCATTATATGAAATTGTTGTTGCGCCAGGTATGTTAGTCCAAAGAGCACCATCCGGCGATGATTGCCACTGGTAGGTTACATTTAAATCTGCTGATGCACCCGGAGAATTCAGATTAAAAGTTGATGATACATCACCCGATGCCGGGTTGGCCACCGGTGTACCGGTTGAAGGTGAACCTGAACAAGCTACGGGAACATACACATTTAAAACATAATCTTCAGCCTGACCAAATGAACCTGCATGGCAAGGGGTTGTTGGAGCAGTATTGTAATTTTTTACAATTTTCATGTAATATTTACCGGTAACTGCTGTAGCAGGAACAGTAATATTTCCGGTTGCTTGCTTACCATCAGTTCCGGTAGAATTAATAAGATTGGATAGAGTTACAATTTCGCCTGCATCTATTTGCCAGTTTCTGTTCCAGTCTATAAAAACAATAATTTTATTAGTATAATTTCCTGCGGTATTACCTTCCACTGCAATTGGGTAAGTTTGCCCCGGAGCAACATTAAACTCAAAACAAAATTTTTCATTTGCCGGAGAACCATCAACTGTGGGGCTCGATGAATTGCTTAAGCCATTAAGAGTAACCTTAGTTATTGGTTCAACAGAGAAAGAAAAAGTTGCGTTACAATATCCGGAAGTATAACTAGTATATGAAAGCAAAACTGCACCTGCGCCACCGGCACCTCCTGTTTTATTTCCGGTAGATATGGCAGTATTTTTTCCACCGCCACCACCACCTCCTCCCGGAGAACTTCCGGCGGACCCTACTCCACCACTGCCACCTGCTCCGCCTGCCCCACCTAAGTTTGTAGGAACAATAGCAGAATTACCACCCGCGCCTCCTTTTCCGGGATTAGCTGAATTAGCTGACGTTCCATTTGAGGCATATTGTATATTGTTTCCTATATTTCCTGATGTTGCAGCAATGCCACCGGCTCCATAGTTAGGGCCGCCGGTTCCTGTTCCTAATCCCCCTGCGCCTCCAACAGCAACAATATATGTTGTGCCGCCAACGGTAAACGTTGAATTGCCCCCATTGCCTCCGTCATTGCCGTTGTTTGTGCCGGCAGCCCCTGCAGATCCAACAACCGTTGAGAAGGAAAATGTACTGTTTGGAACAACATTAAATGTATAGTCTGCATAAGAGCCTCCCGCTCCTCCTCCACCTCCCGATAAATTTACTCCCGCAGCAGCGCCTCCTCCTCCACCTCCACCCCAAACCATTACTTTTATTTGAGTAACATCACATGGCACTGTAAAAGTATATGAACCACTAGAAGGTACTTCTGCTATCTGTTTCTCCTTATTACTAGTGGGTTTTACCGGTTGGGCAGATATGCCGCTAAATAAAAAAAATAATACTGCTGTGTATAAAAGCCTTTTAATTTTCATAACAAAAAATTTAAATCGGCTTTCTTAGGATGGACAAAATAAATTTATGATTTATTTCACAAATGCAAAAAAATTATTTTATAGCAAGCCATTCTCCGGGAAGAATTGAATTCGTACCGTAATTTTTTATTTCAAAGGATAAGTTTATCAACACTTTCATTTCCTTGGTTTCCCATGCAAGCAAACCATCAAGATTTAAAAATTTAAGTTCTGTAGAGCCAATGCATTTTCTTATTTCAAAAAGTTCTTTATAAAAGCTATCAAGCAAAAAGCCGTTCCAGTTTATTTCATCTTTATCAAAAAAATCGAGCATTTTTTTATTAGCACTTTCCTGCCCGGAATAAATAAGTGGAATACTGCCAGGGTATAAAAAACTGAAAACTGCCAATGCCTTTGCAAACCCATTATATTTATCGTATTCAGTTCCGTTCCATGAATTTTCATCATGGTTAGATGTAAAATATAAACGTAAACCCGGAAAATTTTCATTTTCAAGGAATTGCCGTAATACATCAACCGAACCTTTTTCTTTAATAACTTCTTCAGTTAAATGCATCCACCGCCAGGTGAAAGTAATATCAAATGCTTCGCAGTAGTTTATATCTTCTGATTCTGCAAGCCAGATGAGGCCCGGCTTAAGTTTATCAAATCGTTTCCTTGCATCTATCCAAAACAGCAAAGGTGTAAGATGTGCTAAGTCTGCACGAAAGCCGTCAATATCAAATTCCCTAATCCAGTACGCCATGCAATTTTTCATTTCTTCTTGCTGCGCAAGATTAGAATGATTCAATTGAATTACATCATGCCAATCGAAAGGACTTACGAAATTGCCATCTTTTTGAAGAAAGAAATCGGGATTCGATTTTGTCCATACATGATCCCATGAACAGTGGTTTGCAACCCAATCTAAAATTACTTTAAAGCCCAAATTATGAGCTTTTTGAATAAGTGATTTAAAATCTTGTTCATTGCCGAATTCGGGATTAATACCTTTATGGTCGCTAATTGAATAATAGCTGCCTAAAGAACCTTTCCTGTTAATTCTTCCGATGGGATGAACAGGCATTAGCCACAATATTTCTATTCCCATTGATCTAAGCCGTGGCAAATGTTCTGCAAAAGCATTAAATGTGCCTTCGGCAGAATATTGCCTGATGTTAATTTCATAAATATTAGATTTTTGTAGGAAAGAAGGAGCTAAAAATTGTGACATATATCAAGTAAATTGCAGCCTATAATGAAGCAATTTACGATTCCCTTTACTTACCGAAGCAGTTTGATAGCCGATATTAAACAAAAGCGTAAACTGGCAGATAAAATGAAAAAAGATTTTACGCCTTCGCTGCTGGAGTTTGAGGGTTTGAAAATATATCTTGCCCGCCATTTTGGTTTTTGTTACGGTGTGGAAAATGCTATAGAAATAGCATTCAAAACAATAGAAGAGAACGCCGGAAAAAGAATTTTTCTTTTAAGTGAAATGATCCACAATCCTAAAGTAAATGCTGATCTTATTAATTTGGGAGTTACTTTTTTGCAAGACACAAAAGGAAATCAGTTAATAGATTTTTCTGAATTAAATGAAGATGATGTTGTTATTATTCCTGCATTTGGAACAACTCTTAACATCGAAAACAAATTAAAGGAAAGCGGAATTAAAATTGAAAAGTATAATACCACATGCCCTTTTGTAGAAAAAGTATGGAACAGAAGTGAACAAATTGCAAAACAGGGGTTTTCTATCATTGTTCATGGCAAACCTTCTCACGAAGAAACTCGTGCAACTTTTTCTCATGCTTCATCTGCTGCTCCAACACTTGTAATTAATGATATGCAGGAAGCGCAAATTCTTGCAAAATTTATAAGTGGAGAATTGCCAATAAATGTTTTTGATAATTTTTTTGAAGGCAGGTATTCCGAAAATTTTATTCCTGAAAAGAGCCTTGATAAAATTGGAGTTGTAAACCAAACAACAATGCTTGCGGCGGAAACTCAGGGCATTTCAGATTTTTTGAAAAGTGTAATGGCTGCTAAATATCCTGAAAATACTTCTTTACATTTTGCAGATACCAGAGATACGCTTTGTTATGCAACAAACGATAATCAATCTGCTGTTTATGGCCTTCTTGAGCAGGAAGCGGATATTGCAATTGTTGTGGGAGGTTACAACAGCAGTAATACATCTCATCTTGTGGAACTGTGTGAAGCCAAATTGCCAACGTATTTCATTAAAGATGAGTCTAAGATTATATCCCAGAATATTATTTCTCATTTTGACCTCCGTAACAAAATAGAAAAGATCTCAGAAAATTATCTTCATGCTGATGGCGAAAAAAGAATTCTACTTACAGCAGGAGCTAGTTGCCCGGATGCAGTTGTAGAAAGTGTTATTTTAAAATTAAAAGAATTGTTTTCAGTTTAAGCCACGTTCTTCTGCGAGTTTTAGAGCAAATTCAAGTTGCTCATCTATAGTAAGGTTGCTGTTATCTAACACTATAGCATCTTCTGCTTTACGGAGTGGGCTAACCTCTCGGTTAGAATCAATATAATCTCTCATTTCAAGATTTGCCCTCACTTCATCAATTGTAATGTTTGGATTTTTCTCTACAAGTTCTGCAAAGCGGCGTTTTATGCGAATAATTATATCTGCTGTCATAAAAATTTTAAGATCTGCATCCGGAAAGACAGTTGTTCCAATATCTCTTCCATCCATCACAGTATTTGCCTTTTGTCCCATCTTCTGTTGTTGCCTAACTGCAAATTTTCTTACTTCAGCAATTGTTGAAACTTCGCTTACTTTTTCTGCTATAACAAGATCTCTGATAACGTATTCAACATTTTCGTCGTTCAGGTAAATTTCTGATCTGTTTGAGGAATTGTTGAATTCGAAATGCATATTTATATTTTCAAGTGCATTGTGTACAGCACCGGCATTTGTCCAGTCAACATGGTTACGCATAAAATACAGAGTTATTGCACGGTACATTGCTCCGCTGTCAATGTACACATATCCTAATTTTTCTGCTAATTGTCGCGCCAGTGTACTTTTTCCGCATGATGACCATCCATCAATAGTGATGATATTTTTTTTCTCCATCGGTGTAAAAATAACACTTTTGAAAACCTTGGAATACAAAATTTGTAATTGAAATAAGATAATTCAGGTGGCAATGATTTTCAATGTTTGTGATTGAAAGATGGTTTTATTTGAACGCGGATAGGGCGGATGACGCGGGTTGGCGCAGAGGATATTTTATAATTTTTAAATCTGTGTTTTCCGTTTAATCTGTGTTACCTGCATGATTTATTTGAACGCGGATTGGGCGGATGACGCGGGTTGGCGCGGAGGATTTTTTATAATTTTTCAGTCAGCGATTTCCGTTTAATC
>JAFDXB010000161.1 GCA_018268175.1 Bacteroidota bacterium
GCAGAGAAAAAAGTTGATGTAAACTTTGATGATTTCAGTAAATAATGAAACGTCGCTCTAAATATTTGGGATTTGTAGTTGCAGCAATAATTATAGTTATTATTTTAATTGTTGCAGGAACCTATAACTCATTTATTTCAAAACAAGAAAAGGTAAAATTGCAATGGAATGAAGTTCAGAACGCCTATCAGCGAAGGCTCGATCTTATACCAAACCTTGTTAATGTAGTTAAAGGTATTTCCGGTTATGAAAGTTCAGTTTTAACCGATATTGCAAAAGCTCGCTCAAATGCTCAGGCTTTAGTAAATTCCAGTTTGACAACTCAAAATATTCAAGAACAGTTGACAACTCAAAATAATGTTGCTATTGCCGCAAACAGGGTTATTGCAACAATTGAAAAATACCCGGATTTAAAAGGAACTCAATCATATAAAGATTTGCAAATTCAACTTGAGGGAACCGAAAGAAGAATAAAAGTTGCAAGACAGGATTTTAATTTGGCTATAGCTGATTATAACCAATATGTAAGATCATTTCCTCAAAACATCATTGCCAATATTTTTGGTTTCCATGCTAAAGAAGGCTTTCGTGCCGATGAAGGCTCGGAAAATGTAAAAGAAATTAAATTTTAGGTATGGCATTGTCATCATTTTTTAAACGAAAACAATTTTTCTCCACCGAGGAGAATATGATGATATTAGATGCTATTAGAAAGGCAGAAAAAAATACCAGCGGTGAAATCAGAATTTATATTGAAACCAAAAATCCTTTGGTAAATACGCTGGAAAGAGCTGCCGAAGTTTTTTCTAATTTAAAAATGAGCCACACTCACCATAGAAATGGCGTTTTGATTTACCTCGCAACGGTGCACCGCGAAGTTGCTTTGTGGGGAGATGAAGGAATTCATGAAAAACTTGGAAAAGAATACTGGGAGCAAGAAGTAAAATTAATGATGCATAATTTTAAAAACAAAAGCCTTGCGCTTGGATTGGTAAAATGCATTGAAGATATTGGAATGGCATTAGCCGAGAAATTTCCATATATAAGTTCAGAAGATAAAAATGAATTGCCGGATGAGATAGTTTTTGGCAAATAAAATATATGCAATCATTTATAAAAATATTTATCCTTTTTGTTTTATTTGGCACTTGCAAATTTGGTATAGCACAAGATATCCCTGCAAGGCCAAATCCTCCGCGGCTTGTAAATGATTATACTAATACTTTAACTCCTGATCAGCAACAATACCTTGAAAACAAACTTGTTCAGTTTGATGACTCAACCTCAACTCAAATTGCAGTAGTTATAATAAAATCTCTCAACGGTGCAGAAATTGCCGATTACAATATTAAACTTGGAAGAAGTTGGGGAGTTGGTGGCAAAGAATTTAATAACGGTGTAGTTTTACTTATTGCAAAAAACGACCGCAAGCTTAATATTGCCGTTGGGTATGGATTAGAAGGCGCTCTGCCCGACATCACTGCATCACATATTATAGAAGATGTAATAGTGCCCAATTTTAAAGGTGATGATTACTACAGAGGTATTGATGAAGGAACTGATGCTATTATTCAAGCTGTAAAAGGTGAATACAATGTAAAAAGAAAAGATAAATCTTCAGTTGGCGACCTTGCGGGAATTATAATTTTCTTTGTTGTATTATTTATTATTATTGCCGCAAACAGCGGAGGTGGAAAAGGCGGACAATTTATGAGCAGACGTGGCCTTAATCCGTTTATTCTTGGAACATTATTAGGAAATATGAGCGGAAACCGCGGTGGTGGCGGGTTCGGGGGAGGTTTTGGCGGAGGCAGCGGCGGTGGTGGTTTCGGCGGTTTTGGTGGCGGTAGTTTTGGGGGCGGCGGCGCTAGCGGAAGTTGGTAAGTTCACAAAAAAAAGAATGGTAAGTTACCATACCATCCTTTTTTTTATCTAAATAAAAATTTTCTGCTATTTCATCTTCTCATGAATGTAATCTTCAATTTCTTTTCCTTTAGCTTTTCCAATTATGGTTAAAGCAGATTGAAAAGTTTTATCAAAGTAACTTTTGTAACCTGCCGGAATTGAATTATAAGAACTCACAATAGCATCTATGCCTTTCTTTACTTTTGTTAAATCATTTATTCCTGAAACGTAAGTTGCGAATGCTTTAAGACCACCAATTTTTGCATCCGATAACGGCGAGCTTTCAAAATTATTTAATATTATTTCAAAGTCAGACTCGGTGCCTTGCTCAATTAAAATTGTAGTTACAACACCTTGCAAAGTTTTTCTTGCATCTTTAGCCTGTGTTTTTGCAATCTCATAAGCCTTTTTAGCATCTAACGAATATATTCCCTGTAAAGCTTCACCTGCAACCGAATATGATGAATCGTTTACATTTTTAATAAACATATCAAGATATTTTGATGACCCTGTTTTTACCAGAAATTTAATTGCTTCTGCTTTCGTTTTTTTATCCCTGTCTTTTTCAGCAATATCTTCAATTGTAGATATAACTGCCGCATCATCTTTATATGGCGTTTTACTGATTTTTTGAATTGTATAAAGCCTAAGGCCGGCAAATTTATCCGTTAATCCTTTGGCTATTTCAGGCATGGTGTTTTTTGCGAAATAATCAATGGCTTCTTTTCTGTCTAACCAGTTGTTTGCATTCTTCCATTGTTCTACAAAATTTTGTTCAGTTTTATTGTCGGTTTTTTCTGCAAGAAGAATTTTTTCTGCATCGAAATTTATCAAAGTAGGCCTTACATTATATGAAAAATTAAAAGTGTCTGATAAACTACTTGTAAAAACATTGTAACGAGTTTTTTGTCCACTTTCATAAACATCAATTGCAATAGGCAGTTTAAAAATTTTTTCGCTCTTTTGAGTTTGGTTGACAATTACAGATGCAATTTTCAATGAATCGTTGTACAAATAATTAATGTTGAGTTTGGGGTTACCGCTTCCATAATACCATTGATTCCAGAACCAATGAAGATCTTGGCCTGTAACTGCCTCAAATGCCGTCCGCAACTGAGATGCCTCTGCAGTTTTAAACTTGTATTCTGTTAGGTATAAATTCAAAGACTTGAAAAATGCATCATCACCAACATAATTTCTAAGCATGTGAAGTATTCTTCCGCCTTTATTATAGCTCACAGCATCAAACATATCTTCTTTATCTGCATAATAATATCTTACAAGGTCTTTTTTGTCGCTTCCGCTGAAAAGATATCCCTGCATATCTTTAAACCCTTCGGCATCCGC
>JAFDXB010000162.1 GCA_018268175.1 Bacteroidota bacterium
TGCTGGAGTGATTCAATTTTATGGAAAATAGGAATAAACAACCCTTTTAACAGTGGTGAATTATTGGCTGTTATTCCTTTACAAAATTCAGCAATTACCACTTCAGGGAGCTATGAGAAGTTTGCGGAAATCAACGGCAAACGTTACTCTCATATTATAAACCCTTCCACCGGCTACCCTGCTACCGGTTTGATTAGTGTAACTGTTATCGGACCTTCGGCAGAAATTGCAAATGGACTAAGCACATCAATTATGGTTTTGGGAAAGAAAAAAGGATTAAAACTTCTTAAAAAATTTAAAGATTATAAGGCTATACTTATAGCAGATTCTCACAAAATTTATCTTTCCTGTAATCTTAAAAAACGTGAATGGGAAAAATGGAAGGCATCAGTAACAGTCCATTAATATTCTTCCGGATGATTGTAAACTGCTTAACGACAAATTATTGTTATTGCAAATTTTATCAAGCACAATTAATACATCTTTTTGCATAGAAAGGCTGCCACAAATCATAATACTGCATCCATCTTTTAATGCTGCCCCTATTTTTACTTCATCATTAATTAAAAGGCCACTTACATATTTTTTAATTCCTTCGCGGGAAAAAGCAATATGTGTTTTCGAAACTTTTCCCTTTTCTAAATTAATATCAATCTGGCTTTTGTAAAGATCATAAGAATTGAAATTTTTAAAGCCACAGTAAAGTTCAACATCAATTTTTTTATAATTTTCATCTATCATTCCCAAAAATGGAGCAATACCTGTTCCATTTGAAACCATGATTATTTTATTGGCCTTCCATGGAAAATAAAAAGCATTGCTGTTATCAATAACTCCTAAAATTTCATCATTCTCTTTTAAATTAATTAAATACTCCGAACAAAACCCGCCGGGAAAATATTTAATACTTAACTGAATTTCCTTTCCAATTTTTCCGATACTGTATTGCCTGTAGCGATTGTTGTTTGCCGGATAAATATTTAAAATATCACCGGAACAAAATGAAACCTTTTGCAATGGCAACAAACAAATCTGGAATGACTTGTCTGCATCATTACTTCGGCTTATTGATGTAACCTTAAACCTTTTAATATTTTTTGGAGGCGATGAAACTTTATTTTCATCTAACCGGATATTTAAGCCTGTTTTCTGAGAAAAAACAGAAACCCATTTTAGAAAATCAGGAACGGATTTGTCGTTTACTGTATGAATTTCGGTTAATGATTTTGCCCACTGTTTTTCATTAAGTTCATTATTTATTTCGTAAGCAAACTTGCAGAAATCAGGATAATAATGAGACCCGAACCCGACAACAGAAAATAAAATCTCATTACTTTGATTTATTTCTGCTAATAATTTTAAAAACTTTGCGGCATTTGCCGGCGGTTCCCCTGCACCATAAGTTGATGTTAATATCAATAATTTCTTTCCGCAAGGATAATAAGAATAACTGTTTAAATCTGATATATAAGATTTTACTCCAAGGTTAATTAGCTGTTTATGAATTTCAGAAGCAAATGCTTTAGTACTTCCGTTTTCAGTTCCATGAAGTATAATATATTCAGCATCTTCCTTTTTAACCACATTTTTATTCCTGAATTTTATTCGCTTTAGCGTTATTTTAAACCCTGAAAAAATGAAGAATAAAATATTAACACATACAACCCCAAGTATAATTGCCCATAATGAATTTTTCCTACCTGTATGTATGTCAAGGCTTGTATCTGTCAGCCGCTTCATGCCTCCGGCAGAAATTTTATGCAATTCTTCTCCAGTAAATTGATTTACATAAATTTTTTCGGTTGCGGTTTGAAGAATAAAAAAATCTTCCGGTTCACCGGAGAAGGGAAATTCAAGAGATTTTAAATCTGAAATTTTGATTTTTTTAAAGACCGGAAACTCTGATATTTTTATGGTTGGTTCGGTCTTAATGTTTCCGGTTTCAAAAACAGGCATTTCCTGTTCTTTCTCGAAAAAACCGAATTTGTCAAATGATAAAATAATTCCGCTAATTGAAATTATGATAATAAATAAAAGAGAAATTCTTCCGGTTACAACGTGATAATAATTATAAAACCCATCTTTATGCACTCTTGAAAAGAAACCTTTTTGCCGTCTGAGTATTAAAATTGTTCCGGTTATAGCAATCAATGTAAGTAATGCGGAGGCAATTAAAACTATAATTCTGCCTGTTGATTTCAAGAATAAAGACCGGTGAAGATTAGTTGCCCAAGAATATATATGTTTTTGGGATTTGATTTCGGAGATCACTTCCCCTGTTAAGGGATTAAGATAACCATCAATATTGTTTCCTGAAGTATCAATTCCGGAGATTATAATATTTCCAAATTCATTTCTTTTAAGTTCTACTATTTCTTCAAATCGCGGTTGAATTTTTTCAAGCACTTGAGAAATACTAACCGATTGATCGTTTGCATAAAGTCTGTTTTCAACAGGTTCAAATGAAAGAATAATTCCTGTAATAGAAAGTAACGCAATAAAAATAAAAGACAACAATGCAAGTGCCAGATGGCTAAATCTCCAAATTGAAATCGTCATAATTAATTATCAGTTTGGAATAAACCGAACATATCTGATGTAACCGTTCCCGTCAGTTTTTGCAGAAAGGCTTGCGGAGGTTAAAGGTATCAGTACATCCTCCGGCTTGTAAACATTGTTTTCTACTGCTGATTCAAATTTTAATTTGTAATCTTTATCAATATATTTTTCATTTATCTCAAAAATCTTCACAGCTCTGTCGCCCCCACTAATTGAAGCACCCGTAATAGCACTTATATCAGTTGGCTTTTTCTTAAAAGCTTTATACCACTCCTTAATATCAGGATACCATTTTTTATCTGATCCTAAAACATATAAAGTTTGTACATAATTTCCTTTGCTGTCAATTATTGACGCAACTATGTAAGCTCCTTCGCCCATGTAGTTTGTCATTTGAATCATGCACTTATATTTTTTAATATTTTGTGCATTTCCAACATTAATAAAAGAGAATGCAGAAATTATTAGAAATAAGAATATTTTCATTTTATTATTTTAAAAATTCAAGAGAGATTTTATTTTTCTTTAAAGTTTCATTTTCAACAGCTAAATCATAAACAGATTCATTCATTTCAGTGGCAATGTTTTTATCCGCCTTTTGCGAAATGAGATACTTAAGTATTTCATCATTTGTAGCTAACATAGCCGCTTTATGTAAAACAGTAAATCCATCTTTATTTTTTGCATTTATATTAATATTAAAATGTTCAAGTGATTTTAATAAGGAAAGATTTTCCTTCACGATGGCAATATGGTAAAGAGTATTTCCTTCTGCCTGCGGCAGATTAAAATTTACACCTGCAGTTTCAAGAAGCTGCATTTTTTCTAAAAACTCCTTTTCTTTTGAAGGTGAGAACGATTTAATTAATTCGCCGGCAAGATTATTATTTTTTATATCTGTTACTTTTGAATCAGCGCCTTTATTCAACAAATATTTCACTACTTCCGCCTTATTGTTTTTAACTGTATACGTAAGTGCTGAATAACCTTCTGAATTTTTTTGGTTAATGTCTTTTATAAAATTTTTTAAAAATTCTATTGTTGAAATATCGGCTGATGCTGCAGCAAACATAAATGCAGTGTTACCGTCTTTGTCGGTTTTATTTACATCCAGTCCTTTTGAAATAAAATATTTTATTTCCTCAATATTTCCGGGTCGGCGGCATATATTATGAAGTGCAGTTTCGCCATTTAAACCGGAGGTTGTAGGGTCAATTTTTACTTCTTCCACTAAAAAACGGTAAAAATCAAGTTTATTGGCTTCTCTGCCTCTGGCAGATTGTGTAGCCATAACTATTGAATTATTAAATTTTGCGCCTTTTTGTAAAAGAGTACGTATGTAATTTTTATTTCCCGACCGGAGGGCATAATTCAAAACAGTATTACCGTTTTTATCAGCGCTGCTGAATTTCAATCCTTTTGAAATAAAGTAATTAATCAAAACCATATTGGTATCGCCGGAGGCAGAAAGTAAAAGCGCATTTGCGCCATCGTGTGAAAGTTCATTTTTCAGGTCGGCGCCATTTTTTATTAGTAAATCGTAAACTAATGTATTTGTTTGCCCGGCAGAAGCGGCAAAATTTAAGGGAGATAAACCTTTACTGTCAACGATATTAACCTTTGCCCCGTTATCAAGCAACAATTTCATTACTTCAAGATTGCCCTTATTTGCAGCCCAGAAAATATATGTTCTGGAATCGTGGGTGATTTTATTGGGGGAATTTTCTTTATAACTCAACAAAAATTTTATGGTTTCAATTGGAGCATCACTATTTATTGCATACACAACAGCATCAAAACCATTGGGATTTGATTCAACAGGACTATTCCCTTCGGCAATTTTTGCCTTAACAGCTTCAACATTTGGAGAAGATTTCCAAAATGCTTGGTCGAAAAATGCATTTTTCTGCGCATGAGCAGTTGAAATAAAAAATATAAGGAATGGAAGAATTAATTTTTTCATAAGGCGCAAAATTATTCTATATCAATGTTACCTAAATGAAAAATAAGGAATAGCATTTACGATAAAGGAAAAAAAATTTGGTTTAATTTATGAAAGAGTTACTATATGAACCTCACATCAAACGAACCTTTCTGGCTTTTAAAAAACGGAATAATTAACTCTTACCCATCAGTTTCTAAAAATATTTCAACAGATATTGTTGTTATTGGTGCCGGAATAACCGGAAGTCTTGCTGCACATCAATGTATTAATGATGGATATAAAGTTGTAATAATTGATAAACGCGAGGTTGCAAACGGAAGCACTTCAGCAAGCACTTGCATGCTTCAATATGAAATTGATGTCCCGCTCAACCGGCTTATTGAAAAAATTGGAGAAGATGGTGCTGTAACGAGTTATAAGGCTTGTTCGAAAGCAATTGATGATCTTGAAAAACTAAATATAAAAATCAAATCAGGATCAGGTTTTAAAAAAAAAGATTCCCTGTATCTTGTAAATTATGAAAAAGACTTGCAGGAAATGCAAGCTGAGTTTGAAACAAGAAAAAAATTCGGGTTTGATGTAAAATGGCTTGATAATCAACAATTGATTAAACAATACAAACTGTCAGGCTTTAAAGGAGGAATATTATCAAAACAAGCTGCAAGTTTTGATTCTTTCAGATTTACACATGATTTATTGGCCTATAATTTAAAAAGAGGTTTAAAAATTTACGATAAAACCGCAATTTTAAAAAGAATAAATTATGGCGGAAAAATTCACTTTAAAACCGTAGATGGGTTTACTGTAACAACGAATAAAGTAATTTATTGCGTGGGATTTGAAGCAACTGAATTGATAGATGACAACTTTGTAAACATTTTAAACACTTACGCAATTGCCGGCGAACAAAATGTTATTAACAAAGAACTTAATAACACTTTGGTATGGGATTCTTCAAAACCTTACCATTATATGAGAACAACCGATGATAACCGGTTGCTTGTTGGAGGTGAAGATGAAAAGTATAGTACCCCGGATAAAAAGCTTTCTTTACTAGGAAAAAAAACAAAAGCATTAGTAAAGTATGCAAATAATTCTATATTAAATTTAAATATCAAGCCTGATTTTGCATGGTGCGGTTCTTTTGGTGAAACAAAAGATGGTCTTCCGTATATTGGAACACATAAGAAATTTCCAAATTCATTTTTTGTCCTCGGGTTCGGAGGAAATGGTATTACATTTTCCGTTTCCGGCATGGAAATGATATCAGCCTGGCTAAAAGGAGAAGAACATCAACTACAGAAATTCTTCAAGTTTGGCAGATAGATACATCTGATTAAGAATGCCATAGTGTCGCATTAGAACAATAATGCCAATTTCCAGCCTTTTTTAATACATCTATAGGAAGTATCAAACCATTTAATTTCTAAACTTTTAAGGGAAATTTAAATTATCCTTATTATTAAAAAGTAGAATATAAAATTTTATATCAAGTTATATCTGACACAACTTTTCTATTCTGTTGTTAATCAACTATTTATTGTAGTATATATAATTAAAACAAAATTCATTTAAAATTATTTGCCATAAATTAATAATTGCTTAAAAAAATGCCTAATATGAATTAAATAAAATTCAAAATAAACATTGTAATAAACTATTAATCAATACAAAATGTAAAATTTATAAAAGCTAATTATATTAGCTGTTTTTTTAGAGCATTTTTACTTGATATTTTTTAAAAAATATAAATATTTTAGTGTCTATTTTATATTAATTTAAAAGCGTATGTATTGTGGTAACAGTATTTTCCCCTATTTTAGAACAATGAAAACGAAATTTTCTATCTGCATTTTATTGTTGTTGATATTTGCGACAAGCTGTCAGTCGCCAAAAGATTTGGAATTTAGAAATGTTCAAAATATTACATTAGATAATTTAAGTTTTAATGATGCTACACTAAAAATGGAGTTGGTTTATTACAATCCAAATAACTATGGTTTGGAACTTAACAGAACTGATTTTGATATTTACGTAAATGAAAATCTTCTGGGACATTCCCTTCAGGATTTACAACTTAAAATCCCATCAAGAAAAGAATTTACTGTGCCGGTCCA
>JAFDXB010000163.1 GCA_018268175.1 Bacteroidota bacterium
TGAAGCAATTAAAAACAGAAATATTTCTTTGACAGAGTTAAAATTCTATCTCATTAAATAAATTAAAAGGAAATGGAAAATAAAATATATAGGAAACAAGATGGAATTGACGGTGAAGAAATGATTAACGGAGAAAAAGTTTTAAGAATTGAGAAAAATGCATTTAATATTTTATTAATCACGTTTTCCTTTTTTCTTCTGCTATCTTGTAGCACCAAAAATTCAAATACCGAAAATGAAAATATTTTCAGCGGAAGAGAAAATTTGGTTACACTTACTAATGATCAATTAAAAAATGCAGGTATCGAAACGGGATTGTTATCTACCAAGAAGATATCCTCCGTATTAAAATTAAATGGAAAGATAGATGTCCCTCCTCAAAATTTAGTGTCTATAAGTGTGCCTTTGGGAGGATATTTAAAGTCCACGCAACTTCTGCCGGGAATGGTTATTAAAAAAGGAGATGTTTTAGCAGTAATGGAAGATGTTCAATACATACAACTTCAACAAGATTATTTATCGTCAAAGGCTCAGTTTGAATTATATGAAAGCGAATATAACAGGCAAAAAAATTTGAATCAAACTAAAGCTACAAGTGACAAAAATTTTGAACTTGCAAAAGCCAATTTTCAATCCCAATTAATTTTAATAAAATCATTAGAGGCAAAACTAAAACTCATAGGATTGAACCCACAAAAAGTTATTGCAAATAATATTTCAAAAAGTATAAATGTTTATTCATCCATAAATGGTTTTGTTTCGGCTGTAAATGTGAATATTGGGAAATATGTTAACCCTACAGATGTATTGTTCGAATTGGTAAATCCTGATGATATTCATTTGGCTTTAACTGTGTTTGAAAAAGATATCAATAAGCTTTCAATAGGACAAAAAATATGGGCTTATTCTAATGCCAATCCTAATAAAAAATATTCGGGTGAAATAATATTAATCAGCAGAAGCCTTTCTCCTCAAAATGCTACCGAAGTACATTGCCATTTTGATCGGTATGATAATTCATTATTGCCGGGGATGTTTATGAATGCTGATGTTGAGATTACGGGAGTGGAGACTCAGGCATTACCGGAAGATGCGTTTGTTCGTTTCGAAAACAAAAATTATGTTTTTATTTCCAAAGAAAACAGGCAATTTGAAATGACAGAAGTACAAATAGGAGATTCGGAAAATGGCTTTATACCGGTAACCAATCCGGAAATAATTAAAGGAAAAAAATTAGTACTTAAAGGAGCATACAACCTGTTAATGGCTTTGAAAAACTCAGCAGAGGAGTAAATTAACCTGCAATTTTAAATACAAAAAAATATAAAAATTTTAAAAAATGAAAAAGTCAATTTTAAAAAAAATAATTTTAGTAATAGTAGTTTTATTAATTGTTATTCAATTTTTTGGAACTAAGAAAAATATCAGCAATGAGGTTTCTCAAAATGCAATTGATAAGCATTACGGTGTACCTGCAAATATTCAGGAAGTGCTTAAAACAAGTTGCTATGATTGTCATTCCAACAATACGGACTACCCGTGGTATAGCAATGTACAACCTGTAAAGTGGTGGTTAGAAGGGCATGTAAATGAAGGTAAAGAAGAGTTGAATTTTGATGAGTTCAATACCTATTCAATCAAAAAGAAATTGCATAAGTTAGATGAGGTAATAGAAACTGTACGAAAAAATGAAATGCCTTTAAAATCCTACACTATCATTCACAGAAATGCCAAACTTTCTGAAAGTGAAAAGCTGGAATTGGAAAGATGGGCAAATGACGTTAAAAATCAGGTTCGTGCAACGCAATAAGTGTAACCTTTTTAAATTTACTAAAATATATTAATTAACCTAATGGCTTACAATATCCCGGGGAATTTCGTTGGTTTAACCGAAGCTGAACTAAAAAGTTCCCGCATCAAATTTGGATACAATCAGATTGCAAAAATCCAAAAAAACACCTGGTTTTTGATGCTTCTGGATATTCTGAAAGAGCCTATGCTGCTGATGTTGATTGCGGTAACGGTTATTTATGTAATTGTGGGGAATTATTCGGAAGCCGGATTTATGTTTTGTGCAATAATAGCCGTTTCCGGCATTTCTTTCTATCAAGACAACCGCAGCAAAAAGGCATTAGAAGCAATTGAGAAATTAAATGAACCTTTAAGTGTTGTAATTCGCAATTCGCAAGTTATACAAGTACCCACACACGAAATTGCTGTTGATGATTTATGCATAATCGAGGAAGGGAAAATGATAAATGCTGATGGAGAAATTGTGCATAGCAATGACTTTTCAGTAAATGAAGCATCGCTTACCGGCGAAAGCCTTTCTGTTTTTAAAAGTGTGGATAGCGTAGATAATAAAGTGTACAGTGGTACCTTGGTTGTTTCCGGCTTGGCAGTTTTTAAGGTTGAAAAAATTGGCCTTCAAACGCAGTTAGGCAAGATTGGACAATCGGTTTTGGGAGTAAAAGAAGAACGGTCTCCATTGCAAATTCAAATTGCCAACTTTGTAAAATGGATGGCAATAATTGGTGCGTTGGTATTTATTTTAGTATGGATTTTCAGCTTTATTCAAACCAAAAATGTAATTGAAAGTTTATTAGCTGCACTCACTTTAGCAATGTCAATTTTACCCGAAGAAATACCGGTAGCTTTTACCACTTTTATGGCTTTAGGAGCATGGAAATTGATGAAAGAAGGTATTATCATAAAAAAGAGTAGCGTGGTTGAAACACTTGGCAGCACAACGGTTATATGTACTGATAAAACCGGAACCATTACCGAGAATTCAATGCGTTTGAATTCTCTTTTTAATTATAAGTCCAATCAAATTTTCGACAGCGAACATTTTAAAACTCCTGAACTTGTTGAACTTATACAATATGCAATGTGGAGTAGTGAACCTGTCCCATTTGATCCAATGGAGAAGGCAATTCATGGTGTTTATGAACAAACTCAATTTGAAGATCTAAGAAGGGATTTTCAAATGATTCATGAATATCCCTTAGATGGAAAACCTCCCATGATGACTCATGTTTTTGAAAACAAAGCCGGTAAACGAATTATTGCTGCCAAAGGAGCGCCCGAAGCAATTCTTGCTGTTTCAATACTTTCAGATAATGAAAAGGAAACTATTCGCCGGCACATTCAAGATTTCGGAAAGCAAGGTTATCGGGTTTTAGGCGTTGCAAAAGCTAATTTCACAGGATTTGATTTTCCTAAAATGCAACAGGATTTTGGTTTTCAATTCCTAGGCTTTATCGTTTTTTCCGATCCTCCAAAAAACGGTATTGAAAAAGTATTTCAAAAAATTTACAACGCCGGCATAAAAGTAAAAGTGATTACAGGAGACAATGCTGATACTACTCTTGCTATTGCAAAACAAGCGGGCATCATAAACAATACTTCGCCTGTTAATGGATCCGAAATAACAAGCCACACCGAAGAAGAACTGATGGCGTTGACAAAAGAAACAACATTGTTTACTCGAATGTTCCCGGAGGCAAAATTGGCATTGGTTAATGCATTAAAAAAGGATGGTGAGATAGTTGCCATGTTGGGTGATGGAGTGAACGATGCGCCTGCATTAAAAGCTGCCCACATTGGCGTGGCAATGGGTAATAAAGGAACTGAAATTGCTAAAGCCGCTGCTTCTTTAGTTATTGTGAATGATGATTTAGATAAATTAATTACAGGAATTGCAGCAGGAAGAAGGATTTATACTAACATTAAAAAAGCCGTACAATATATTATTTCAATTCATATTCCTATTATTTTAACTGTTTCTTTACCTCTGTTTTTGGGTTGGAAATTCCCAAATATTTTTACTCCCGTGCATGTAATTTTTCTTGAACTCATTATGGGGCCAACCTGCTCAATTGTTTATGAAAATGAACCGCCGGAAAAAAATGCAATGCGGCAACGTCCCCGCAAGATGACTGAAACTTTTTTAAGCTGGAGGGAATTAAATATGAGCATAATTCAAGGAATAATTATAACAATGGGAGTTTTATTTGTGTATCAAATTTCAGTTTATAATGGTGGAAATGAAGAGAATACAAGAGCAATGGTATTCACCACTCTAATTTTTTCCAACATATTTTTAAGTTTGGTAAACCGCTCATTTAAATACAGTGTTTTAGATAGCCTTAAAAATAAAAACAAGCTCTTTCCTGTTATTATTACTGCAACTATTATTTTTCTTCTTGCAATATTGTATGTGCCTGCTTTTGCAAGTTTCTTTCGCCTTTCGCCTTTAAGCTTTAAAAATTTAGGAATTGCATTTTTTGTTTCTATAATTTCAGTTCTATGGTTTGAATTATATAAATTTATTAAGAGGAAAAAGGAATTAATATAATTCATTCGCATTGCAGTGAACGGCAAAGGATTTGTTATTGTAATTGGAACTGTAATTAATCAAACTATTGATATTTTAATGATATAATCTGAATGCCTAAATATTTTGCAGATAAAGTAATTTCCTTTAATGAGAATTTAAAATATTCGGGCAAATTGCCGAAAGGGTTTCATGTATTAAATCCATTTATTGAAAATCCTGAAACCATCAGGGTTATGAAAGAGTTCTATCATAAATTTTATGATGATAATAAAAAGCGTAAATTTTTAATCGGCATTAATCCGAGCCGACATGGTGCCGGTATTACAGGTGTTCCATTTACAGACACAAAAAGACTGGATGCAGTTTGCGGAATAAAAATGCATTCTGCGCATACGCATGAAATTTCATCTGTTTTTATGTATGATATGATTGCTGCTTACGGAGGTGTAAAGAAGTTTTATAAGAAGTTTTATATAAATTCACCTTTTCCTCTGGCAATTGTTAAGGATGTAAAAGACGGGCCAAAACTTAATGCAAATTATTATGATGATAATGCATTGTTTGAAGATGTAAAACCTTTTATGATTGAAACTTTGAAATTGCAAATTGGTTTTGGATTAGATACATCCGAAGTTTATGTGTTAGGTAAAAAAAATGCTGTGTTTATAAATAAACTCTGCAAAGCAGAAAAACTCTTTACTAAACTTGTGGTACTCGAACACCCAAGGTTTATTCAACAATATAAATCTAAAGAAAAAGAACTGTATATTGATAAATACTTACGAAGTTTTGAAGGTGAATAGAGTTTTAGAGTAAATGGAAATACAGAAGGATTTCCAGATTAAATATTCTAAAATAAAAAATCCTTAATTGATAATAATAGAAACTGCTTTGTTCTTTCGTGGTATATTGTTAATTATTTTTAATTTTTAAAGCCTGCATTATGAAAATTTTATTTTTCTGTTTATTATTTCTTATAGTTTCTTTTAGTTTACCGGTACAAGAAAAAGACTCAATTACTTGCCCGAAAATTATTATAAATGGCCCAAAAAATAACATCGCATATTCAGGGCAGAGGGCAGAGTTTTCGGTGAAACCATTCAATAAAGCTTACTCTAAAACACATACTGTTTCCTATAAATGGTTCGTTACAAACAGTAACATCCTTTCCGGGCAAAATGAGCGTACTGTGTATGTTGATACCAAATTTCTGGAAGGGCAGCAAATAAAAGTTATGGTAATGGTTGATGGTTTGGAAGATAAGTGTCCTTCCACTGAAACTATTGTTGTAGATGTTAGAAAACCCATTGTACGAACCGAGCAAAGAATAATTTCCAGACCGTGATTTTTAAATTAAAATCTAACTGAAACATTTATATAATGCAGTTTTATGTAAAGTCGATTTTGTTCGAAACCATTATCCTTTAAACAACAGTTGGTCATTTTTGCCGGGCTACACTAAAAAGAATTTCTGCGAAGGTGCTTATTATAACCCATTTTATTTGCCTTTCGTAAAA
>JAFDXB010000164.1 GCA_018268175.1 Bacteroidota bacterium
AATGAAACGCTGATTTGGTTTTGATTTGCCTTCACTACAGGTGATAAGGTGGCAATTGCACTTCCGCCGCAAATTGCCGTTCCACCGGAAATTAAAAAAGATGTAATTCTTTCAACCTTAAAAAGTTTACCAAGTAAGATGCCAATAATTAAAGTGCAGACAATTGATGTAACAGTAAATAAAAACCCTTCTCTTCCCGCTTTAAGCGCTGAGGCCACATTCATTCCAAAACCTAACCCCACTACACAAAATTTTAGCAGAAAGGAGGTTGCCGTTTTATTAAATTTAGGAAAAGGATGTGTAAAAATCTGAGCTATAATAATTCCTAATAATAAAGCAATTGGCGCAGAAATTAAGGGAGTTACACATAATAAACCTATTAATAAATATATCCCTTTTACTACACTAACACCTTTCATTACCCTCAAATTTTACTACAAAAGTAATTATGATTATTCAATTTTGAAGAATTTTACTTTTGCCTTAACGATACATTTTATATTAATAAAACGAATCGTTTTAAAAAGCCAGTAATGATCAATCAGAATGAAGTTTACATTACTTCATAGCAGGATTCGAGTTTACATTTAGTATTAATAGGAGTGTTTTTGCAGAAAGAATTCAGCGTTTATTATATACTTATCATTTAAGAAGTCATGCATAACTTGAGGTACGGCAGAACTTTAATTAGAATTAAGTTAATTAAGCGAAGTCTTCTTTTACAATTCGTTCAGATTGAACATTAATATTTTTCAATTGCTTTTCAACTGCTGACATCATCGGTGGTGGGCCACATAAATAAAAATATTCAGATCCTGCAGTTGCAATTTTTTTAATTAATTCTTCGGTTATATATCCATGTTCATAACCTTCAATATTTTCATCAGATAAAACATTAATAAAATTATTCCCAAGGATTTTCAAAAAATAATCATAGTTAATAATATCTGCTTTTGATTTGTTTGCAAAAATCAATTTATTATTCCCAATTTTCCCTTGCTTTTCAAGGCTTCTGAATATTGAAATAAAAGGAGTAATACCGGCCCCGCCTGCAATAAAGACTCCATCTTTTTTGTAGTGTATATCGCCGAATACATCACCAATAAGTAAACTGTCGCCGGGTTTTAAGGTGCGTAATTCGTTTGTTACTCCATTATGATCAGTATAGGTTTTTATTGTAAACTGTATTGTATTTTCCTGTGGTAAAGAAGTGAAAGTAAATGGCCTTACTTCATTTTGCCAGCCTTCCTTATTTATTGCAACATCTACGGCTTGCCCCGGTACATAGTTTATCCCTTCAGGCTTTTCAGCAGTTATATGTAAAACATTGTATGTGGAATTTTCAATGTTTAAAATTTTTACAATTATGGACATGATTAAAATATTAGGATTTAAAAATATAGCATATTCACTTGAAGTTTATTCAACCCTTTCAATTTAATTAATTTATTAAATATTATAAAATTTTCCTTGATAGAATATTTGTTTAAATAATAAAAACAACAATAACCTTAATTTATAAATGGATATTGTTTAAAGAAATGAACAGGTTTAATAAATGCAATTTTGTTTAATGAATAGATTTTTCAATTCTCTTGTCAGGTATAATCCAAAGTATTGCAACAATAAGATAAATGAAAACGGCAAGCAAAGTGTATATATAAGAAATTCCAATTCCTGCTAAATATAAAGCAATTGAAATATTTACTCGTTTATCTGATTTATAAATTATTCCGATTTTAGAATTAGCTCCTTCAATTTTTATTACACAGTAAACTAAAATCTTAAAAGCTAATGCAGCAAGAAACAATATACAACCATATAAAGCGGTGGGTGTTGATTCAAAATGGTTTTTGCCCATCCAACTTGTTGTAAATGGAAATAACGACAACCAAAATAATAAGTTAAGGTTTGCCCATAATACTTTTCCGTTTACATTACTTATTGCCTGGAATAAATGATGATGATTATTCCAATAAATTCCAACGTACACAAAACTTAAAACATAGGTTAAAAAAACCGGCAAAGATGGTTTAAGATTATTAAATGAAGCACCATCGGGAGCTTTCATTTCTAAAACCATTATTGTAATAATGATAGCAAGCACACCATCGCTGAAAGCTTCTGTTCTTCCCGTTTTCATAATAAAAATTATGAAATAAAAGTAGGAATTACTAAGAAATTTTTTGCAATAATTTCATATAACCGCCGCCATTTACAACATTTGTATAGCCGTTTGCCTGAAGGATTTTCTTTGCAACTCCACTTCTCATTCCGGAAGCACAGCAACAAATGATATTTTGTTGTTTATCTTTTAAAATGCGCATTTTAACAGGCAAATCGTTTAATGGAATATTTATAGATCCCGGAATATTACCATTAATAAATTCCGGTATCGTTCTTACATCTAAAACTATTGCACCATTTTCGTAGAGAGATTTAAAATCAGTTTTCGGCCCAAAACCAAGCAAGTTTTTTATTGAATTAAACATGGAATATTTTAATTTTTATTACTGAATTTCTGAATACCATTATAATTAATTTCCCATGTTACAGGCATTGCCTTTTTAAGCATGCTGCTAACGCCACAATATTTCTCCTGCGAATCAGTGACAGCATTTATTGCTGCATCACAATTTTCTTCTTCACCTTTGAAATTGTATATAACATGAATAGCTACATATTCAATTGGAGATTTGGCGCTTAATTCACCGGTTACTGTAATCTCAAGGCCGTCAATTTCATTTTTTGATTTACGCAAAATTGCTGCTATATCCATCCCGGTGCAACCGGCTAAAGCTGTTAAAATAAAAGGTTTTGGTATGGGGCCGTTGTCTTCTCCTCCAACCTTTGGCGGACCATCCATTATTATTGTATGGCCATTTATTAATGCATTGAATTGCATATTGCCCATCCATTGCACATCAACTGTATGTGGCATATAAAGAAATTTTAAAACACAAAGGTTTTAAAAATCTTTTTAGCAATGTGTAACCTTTGTTACTATATGAAGATGATATATATCAGGATTTTGGTTTGTATAAATGTTCATAGGTTTTTATCCAATCTTTCATAGATATTTTTTGAGACAATTTTCCTATTAGCTCAAAAGGAATTAGCTCAGGTTTTTTAAACCTTA
>JAFDXB010000165.1 GCA_018268175.1 Bacteroidota bacterium
CCCCTTGCCGGGAGCAATATAAAAATCTTCGCCAAGTATAAAAACACAAAATATAGTTCGTTTCGAAATCAGAATAATCCTGCAAAAGAAATGATAACTTCAATTTATCAGGTATAACAAAAAATATCAATCTTCAAAAAAACTGAAGTGGCCTCGCCAGGAATCGAACCTGGATCTGGAGCTTCGGAAACTCTTATACTATCCATTGTACTACGAGGCCATTATTACCTGCCAAAATTTTGAATATTTGTTCCAAAAATTTTTACAGCTATGGCGAGCAAAATAACACCAAAAAATTTTCTTACAACAATTAACCCACTTGGCCCCAACGCCTTTTCTATCCATTTAAGTGATCCTAGAACCAAATACACTACAATAAGATTTATAAAAATGCCAATAAAAATATTAATGGTCGCATAGTTTGCTTTCAACGACATAACTGTTGTAAGTGTTCCTGAGCCTGCAATTAACGGAAATGCTATCGGTACAACACTTCCGCTTTTTGCATTATTATCTGCTTTAAAAAATTCCAATCCCAAAATCATTTCAAGGCCAATAATAAATATTACAATACTTCCCGCTACAGCGAAAGATTTTACATCTAAACCCAAAAGATTTAAAAACTCCTGCCCCGCAAATAAAAACAATATCATCAATGCACCCGATGCAAGAGTTGCCTGAAAACTTCGGATCTGGCCACCCATCTTCGCTTTCAGCGAAAGTAAAATAGGCACACTTCCCACCATATCAATTACCGCAAATAACGTAAATGTTACTGCGATCATCTGCTTTACCGAGAAATTTCCAATATCCATTAATTTTTTTTGCAAAGATAAAGTACATACAAAATAAAACAGGAACTTTCATATCTCCCATTAATAATCATTCACTTTATATTCATTGAAACAGAAATTCATATTACCTTATAAATAAAACTTTATTAGGATTTACTCCGGGATTTAAATTCACAAAAAATTTATTGACTCCGTTTTTATCAAAACAGTAAACCTGGCCATTAGAAAAATAATTCTTAGCATCACACACATACACATCATCATTTTCAGAATCGAAGCTAATATTATAAACAGCCTGAATTGATGTTCCATCAGTAATAAAATCATTCCTAATAATACTATTATCGTCTGTATTAAGCATTAGAATTTTTGGTAACCCATACTGATTATAGAGGTACGCTACATTTTTATTGATTCTTATATGAGTAAATTGTATAGAAGAAGTTAATGTAGTACGGACCTCGTTTGTGGATCCATTGATAACGGTTATTACCGGAGGAATGCTACTTCCAACACCATAAGAAGCTACATACACATCGCCGCGGTTGCTAACTGCTATTTGGCCGGGATTTTTTCCAACTTTAATTTTCTTAATCTCTGAATATGATGTAAGGTCAACAACCGAAACAGTGCTGTCAACATTTGGATAATTGAAACCACCTGAGTTTGCCACGTATAAGTAATTCCCTAAAACTGCTATCCCTTCAGGGTTTGACCCTACAGTTATAGACCGTGAAATATTAAGTGTTGTTGTATCTATTACACTAACAGTGCCATCGCTGCTGCTTACGAAAACTTGACCGTTTGTTGCAGTAACAAATCGGGGCCCCTTATTTACTCCGCCAACTATAAAACTTATAGAATCAATTAATGTTGCAGTAGATGCCTTTGCAACAGCAACATAACCGGAAGCGTTAACAACTATATACATTTTACTGCCATAAATTATTGCATCATTCCCTGTATCTCCAAGATCCTTCCCATTTTGTTGCCTGTAAAAATCATCATTAAAATTACCTGTGGATAAATTATAATAAGCAAGCTTAGAATTGTTTCCTCCAAAACTTCCTTCACTTAAAATATAAATTCCTTTCGCAGGTTGATTTTGGGGAACCTGTGGCTCGACATCTTCCTTTTTGCATGCTGTGAATATAATTGCAACCGGAAGAATAAATTTTAAAACTTTTTTCATTTTATATTTTTTATTTAATTAAATACTAACTGTTAGGCGCAAACGAAAATTAATTCCCGGCATAGGGTAATACCTTACAACTTCATAATTTTTATTTGCGATATTATTTATTGAAAACTGAATTTTTGATTCGGCTCTTTTAACTGTTAAACTATATCCTAAAAAAATATCCTGAATTCCAAAACCTTCTACAAGATTTTCCCTGGATGGAGTTCCAAGTCTGTAGCGGTTTCCGGAAAAAAGTAAATTATATCCTACAGATAATTTCTTCATAGTTAATAAAATGCCGGCACTTCCGGAATGCATGGGTACATAAGGAAGTTGTGTATTATAAAGGCTCGAAGACTTATCGCTTTTGTCAATTGCTTGCTGGAAAGAATATGAAGCCATTAAGTTAATATCGAGAGAATTTATTCTTTTAAAACGTAATCTTAAACCATTATCAATCCCTTTTATTTCGGCTTTGCCGATATTAAGCATGGTCCACTGAAATAAGTTCTGACGTGGAACCGCAACTATTTTATCAGTAACATTATTTATAAAAGCATCCGCTGAAAATTCTACATTATTTATTATACCTGATGAAGTATGGTTTAGTGTAAATCCTAAATTATAAGACTTTACATTTTCAGGTTTCAGATTGGCATTTCCAACGTTAGTGAAATAAAGGTCATTAAAATTTGGAACCCTGAAAATATCTTTATAAAAAAATCTGATGCTTGCACGTCCTATATTATAAATCGCCGAAAATGCAGGTGTGATGCGGCTCACCGAAGGCCCACCTTGTGAACCCTTTAACTTATCTTTATAAATAGAAGAAAGTAAATTTCCCCTGAATTCAAAATTTTTTAAATTTAATACCGTAGTTAAATTGTTCAGATAAGTGAATCTTAATGGATCTTTAAAATTAGCATCGAATACATCCGTCCTGAATAATTTCTCTATTCCTAAATCAGATGCATAAGCGAATTTTAATTTTGACGAAACCTTTCTTGTATAAGCAATTGAAAAATACCCTTGCTGCTGATGAAATGTATTTCTTAAACCTCCGGCAGAATTTGGATAATCAGGATCAGTGTAGTCCGTAATATCATAACCTAATTTTCCGCTTAATAATATCTGATCTTTTGTGGAAATATTTAATTTTTTAAATCCTTGAATAAAAAAAATTATATCGTCTGAACGTTGCCTGCTTATTGAATTGTAAAGAATTACAGAACCGGGTATGCCACGTTCGGAATGATAAAAAAATAATTTGAAATTCATTTCATTTGCAGTTGACAAATCTATTTCTAACTGCTGCGATTTTACATCTGAATTTATTCGCCGCTGTTTTTTACCACCAACTTCGTAAGAATCGAAATAATAATTGCCCCTTGAATTTATTGTTTGAGCAAGAACATTTAATTGAAGCTTTTTTGTGATTAAATATTTTCCGGCCACCATAAAACCTAATGTGTTGAATGAACCTGCCGTAAAACCAAACACCGATTTTGTTTTAATTGTTGAATCAAATCCTGCAGTTTTTATTTCAGTTATTGAACCTGAAGAAAATGCTTTTGCAGGCAATAAAATATTTACGGGTTGCGACTGATAGAAATTTATCTTATCAATATTTTCTATTGAAATTTTTCCCAAATCAATGCTACTGTTTTGAGAATTCATTAATGGAAGCCCATTATAAAATATAGTATTGTGAGCAGCTCCGAGGCTCCGGACTGATATAGTTTTTAACCCACCTATTCCACCATAATCCTTTACTAAAATTCCCGGAATATATTGTAACGCTTCAGCTATTGAATTAGAACTAAGATTTTCAATTTGCTTTTTAGAAAGTTGAAAGGCAGGAACAGTTTCTCTGGTTGATGATAATTTAAGAGTGCTTATAACCCTTACTTCTTCAAGAGAATCACTTTGTGCGCATGCGTTTTTACTGCAAACGAATGCAAAAACCATTGCTATTATGTAATTAACACATTTCAACCGATGTGGTATATTTAGTTATAAAAGCTTATTCATCTGCCGAAGCAAAACGGAATTACATTCGCTAAAACTTTTCTCCCGAAAGCGTGCGATGAATAAATTACAAATGGCAGGTCTTCTGGCTAAGTACTGAAAAACACCTTCCCGTTTTTTAAAACAGTGGTTGCAGATTTTTTCAGCCGAAAAATTCGTTCACTTTTACAGCTACGGGGATAGCGCCGGAATAAACCGGACTTCCCTATTAACTCTTTCGAGACCAAATGCGTGGCAAATGTAGGTTTAAAGCATAAAAATTTAAAATGTTTTTAGATAAACGGTAAAGCAATAATAATTCTATCTATTATTTTTGTTCGATGAATTTTAAATTACCTGTTCTTTTAGCCGTGTTTTATATACTTTCAACTCCTGTTGAAGCACAAAAAAAATGGGACTTAAAAAGTGTTGTAGAGTATGCAATGCAAAACAACCTTGGTGTTAGGCAGATGGAAGTGCAGTCGCTAATTGCAAATGAAAATTATAAACAATCAAAGGCTTCTGTTTTGCCCGGTTTAAATTTCAGTACCGGTGGAAGTTTGAATTCAGGCAGTAACCAAGATCCTACAAGTTTTGGGCGAATAACGCAAACTTATGTTGCCGGAAATTTCCAGCTGCAATCAAGCGCAGATATTTTTAATTTTTTCAGCAAGAGAAATTCTGTTTTGGCAAATGAATGGGAACTTAAAGCCGCACGTGCAAGTGTTGATAAATCAAAAAATGATATTGCATTAACTGCCGCAAATGTATTCCTTCAGATTCTTCTTGCAATGGAGCAAGTTAAAATTACCGAAGTTCAAATAAAGCAAACTACAGATCAGTTGGCAACAACCACAAAAATGGTTGAAGCCGGCACCCTACCTGAATTAAACGCATCGCAACTTCAGGCTCAGTTGGCGTCTGACAGTGTTAGTTACTTCACTGCCGTGGGAAATGTTATTCAATCTAAACTTTTATTAAAATCTTACCTTAACATTGATGCTGCCGATTCATTTGATATTGAGGCGCCGCCGGTTACAAGCATTCCTTTAGATCCTATTGCTGACTTGCAACCGGAATATGTTTACCGGTTAGCTCTTAAAAATCAACCTCAGCAAAAATATAATGAGTATAAATTGTATGCAGCTCAAAAATTTGTAAAAGCTGCTCATGGTGCTATGTTTCCCACTCTTAGTGCATTTGGCTCGTTAGGTACCGGGTATAATAATCAAGCGATGGAAATAACAGGAGTTACACCAATAATGGCTCCTCTTGGGGTTGTTGATGTTGGCGGAGTATCTTACAATGTTTTTCCTTCAACACCTTTTAACAATTATTCCTATTCCAAAACCCCTTTCGGATCGCAGCTTTCTGATAACTTCAGGCAAACAATTGGTTTAAATTTATCAGTTCCTTTACTTAACGGCAGAAGTTTAAAAACATCTTATTTAAGGAGCCGGTTGAATATAAAATCTTTAGAGTTAAATAAACTGGCGGATGACCAAAAACTTAAACAAGATATTTATGAGGCATATAATGCAGCCCTTATCTCTCTTGAAAAATACAATGCTTCTAAAAAAAATGTTGAGATAAATGAAAAAACATACAATTTCGCTACAAAGAGATTTGATGTAGGAATGTTGAATACTTTTGATTTGATAACAACTCAGAATAATTTACTGAGAGCGAAGCTTGAAAGCACAATAAATTTATTCGACTACGTATTTAAAATGAAAGTCCTTGAATTTTATAAAGGAGAAGGATTAAAATTATAATAGAAAATTTATGTCTAAAAATACTAAATGGATCTTGATTGGAACCGGAGCTTTAGTTGTATTACTTATTGTTTTATCAAAAGCCGGTGTTTTCGGAAAGGCTGAAGGGGTAAAGGTTACAGCCGAAAAGGCTGAGAAACGCACCATCACAGAAATTGTAAGTGCCAGCGGTAAAATATTTCCTGAAATTGAGGTTAAGGTAAGTCCGGATATTAGCGGTGAAATTACTGAGCTAAATGTTCAGGAAGGCGATACAGTTAAAAAAGGACAATTATTAGGAAGGATATATGCTGATATTTATAGCATTCAGCGTGACCAGGCTGCAAGTGGTGTTGCTCAAAGCGAAGCTCAGATTGCATCATCACAAGCACAGGTTGCAAATTCACAGGCTAGCTTGGGTGCACTAAAGGCTGCACTCGACCAAGCCCAGAAAAATTTCGACATGCAAAAAAAACTGTATGATGAAAAAGTTATCAGCCGTAGCGAATTTAATGTTGCAGAATCAAATTTAAAATCAAGTCAGGCAAATTATAATGCAGCATTGCAAGGTATCAAAGGTTCTGAAGCTTCGGTTAAAAGCGCTCAGGCATCCGCTACCAGCGCACGGTCTAACCTGGAAAGAGCAAATAAAGATTTAAGCCGAACCGCTATTATTGCTCCTATGGATGGTGTGGTAAGCCTCTTAAATGTAAAAAAAGGTGAAAGAGTTGTAGGTAGTAACATGATGGCAGGAACTGAAATTTTACGTGTTGCGGATATGTCGGGAATTGAAGTTAGAGTTGATGTTGGTGAAAATGATGTTCCCAAAATAAAAGTTGGCGATAAAGCTATTGTTACTGTTGATGCTTACAGCGACAGAAAGTTTGATGGTATTGTTACGCAGGTTGCAAGTAGTAATACCGGTGCAGCAACTCAATCTTCACTTACTTCTACAAGTACCGATGTTACACAATACAAAGTGTATGTTCGTATTCTTGCTGAAAGCTATAAAGACCTTTTATCTAAAGGCTCCTTTCCTTTCCGTCCCGGAATGAATGCAAGTGCTGACATTCAAACAGAAACTCATAAAGATGTAATTAGTGTTCCGATAAATGCTGTTACAACAAGAGAAAAAACTAAAACAGAAAAAGGAAATGATGAACCCGAAATCGTAGTGTTCATTATTGAAAAAGACAATAAAGTAAAGAAAGTTCCTGTTAAAACATCAATTCAAGACATAAACTATATTGAAATAACTGATGGTTTAAAGGGCGGGGAAATGGTTGTAACAGGGCCTTACGATGTTGTTAGTAAAACATTGAAAGATGGTACCGAGGTGAAAGTTACTGATAAAGAAAAGGTGTTTGATAAAAAATAAAACTATAAAAACATTTGTTCGGCAATAGCAATACTTTCAGGCTTGCCAACATCCAGAACTTTATCACCATTATGTTCAAAACCCTTAACCTGAGAGGTTTTGGCGAGATCTAAAAAAATTTCTGTTACCGAAAATTTTCCGGTTTGATGAACAAAATCAAAAATATTTGAGCAATACATTGCAACGCCGCTATAAGCTTTTATTTGTGGGTTAATACATTTCCTTGAAATTTTTGTTTCACCTGTAATTTTGTTTTCCCATCCACACAAACAATTATTATCATCAAACAATAATCCTCTGTTACTGCTTCTGTTTGTAACAGCAAGCGTTATCAATTTACTATCCTTTTTAAATTCACGAAACATATTGTTTAAATTCAGGTCTGTAAGGATGTCAACATTGATTGACAAAAAATCACTGCCATTCAAAAACTTTTTCGCATAAAGCAAGCCGCCACCTGTTTCCAGAAGTAAGTTAGATTCATCACTAATAAAAACTTTCGATCCATAACCTTTGTTATTTTTCAAATCATTAATAACCTGATTGGCAAAATGATGGACATTTACAACCACATTGTAAATTCCATATTGCTGCAAATACTCAATGTTTCTTTGCAAAAGAGATTTACCATTTACAATTGCCAAAGCTTTGGGATGCCTATCTGTCCAAGGTTTAAACCGCGTTCCAAGGCCTGCGGCGAATATTATTGCCTGCTTCACCATAAGGTTAAAAGTTTTGCTCCAAATGATTTACAGAAGTATTAATTCCAAACTTCTCCTTCAAATGTAGGGCAAGTTGGTCGGCAGCATAAACGCTTCTATGTCTTCCTCCCGTACATCCGAAACTTACATTCAAATTTGAAAAATTTCTTTCAATATAATTTTCAACCGTTACATCAACAACTTCAAAAACAGATTGCAACCATTTATCCATTTGAGTTTCAGACTGCAGGTATGCAATAACCTCTTCATCTCTGCCGGTCATCATTTTAAATTTTTCTATCCTGCCGGGATTTAAAATTCCACGGCAATCAAAAACAAAGCCGCCGCCATTACCTGAACTATCTTCGGGATAACCTCTTGTAATAAATGAAAAACTGTTTATTGTTACTGCTAAAGCAGATTTGCGTTTTTCCATGAAATTTTTTTCTGTAATTATTTTTATAATTCTGCGTAGTTCCGGGATTTTTGTTCCTGGCAAAATGCTTTCCTGAAAAGATTCTAAGTTCTGAAGTCCTTGATTTATACTTGAAATAAAATGTGATTTTTTTTCAATAAGGCCGCGAAAACCATATGCACCAAGCACTTGAATCATCCTTAAAAATGATAACTCATTGAATGATTTGCGAAATTTACTTTCATCAAAACTTATCAACGTTGCCAAATAATTCATATAATAGGTTAGCAATTCCTCTTTTATATTCTTTGGAATTGCGGCCTTTGCCTGCCATAACAAACTTGCCACATCATAGGCTGCCGGTCCTTTCATTCCGCCTTGATAGTCAATAAATTTTACATCTCCTTTATCAATTAAAATATTCCTTCCCTGAAAATCGCGAAACATAAACATTGAACAAACTGATAAATCAATAGTCTTTGAAATCAGGATAAACTCTTCCTCAAGTATTTCTTTGTCGTATTTTACATTTAATATATCAAGAAAGAACTCTCTAAAATAATTCAAGTCTTTTAAAATATAGCCGGCATTATATTCTGAAGAAATGATACATTTTGAATAATCAAATTCAATGTTGCCCTTAACTTGAAGTTCCGCAAGATTTATTAAAGCTTTTTTGTAAAAACTTATAGTGTTATCGGTAAAGCCGTATTGCACTACATATTCCAGCAAAGAAAGGTTTCCAAAATCCTCTTGAAAATAAATGGTAGCATCTTTATTTACATGGTATATAACAGGTACACACAAACTAAATTTTAAAAAATGCTTTGTGCAATAGATAAAAAAATTATTTTCCTGAATATTATTGCTAAAAGTCGCAATTATTGACGGAGGATATTTAGTATCATTTAATTGAAGCCGGAAATAATTCCTTTCTCCTCCGCTTTGCGGAAGAGTTAAAATATTAATTACTTTAATTCCGGAAAAATTCTCAAACTCATTTATAATAAGTGTTTCCAGACCGCTCATTATTATATTTTATTCTTTTCTATCCACGCTTCAATAAGAGGAAATGCAATTTTAAACCATGTTGTAAACTGATGCGGTTGTTTAATTATAATTTGCCTTATTTGCTCCATAGGCAAATACCTGTAATTTTTAACTTCCTGCGGATTTGGATTTATTGCTCCGGTATGTTTGCCCACAAAAACATGGTCGAATTCATGTTCAGTAAGGTTTTTCCCTACTGGAGTATTGTATATAAATGTAAATGCAGGAGAAAGTTCTGTTTCAAATCCAAGTTCTTCTTTTAATCTCCGCTTTGCGGAAATAATGGTTTCGTCGTTTGGTGAAGGGTGGCTGCAACAAGCATTCGACCACAAACTTCCGCTATGGTATTTATTGTTTGCTCTTTGCTGAAGAAGCATTTCACCTTTATCATTAAAAATAAAAATGCTGAAAGCGCGGTGAAGTTTTCCTTCTTTATGAACCTGAAGTTTTTCCATTTCACCGATGGATTGATCATTTTCATTAACTAAGATTACCTTTTCCACTTTTTTCAATAAAGGTAAATCTTTCCCTGCTCATGAGTAGGCAAGCCATCAAAAAATTTTGAATGGTCTATATTATCAGATATAAAAATGCTTAATGCTGTCACCCAAATAATTTTTAAGTCGGTTGTAAAACTTAAATTTTGCCTGTACCAGGTTTCAAGCGCAGCTTTATAAGGGAAGATAGAAATATAATATGCTTTTGGGTCGTCAGCCAATGAAATTAGTTTTTCCTCATCTCTAAACACAATTGAAGCAATGCCTGTTATTCCGGGCTTCACATCATATATTTTATATCTTACATTCTCCGGAAAATTATTGAAACTTACTTCCATCAAGGGCCGCGGCCCTACAATGCTCATGTCGCCTTTTAAAACATTTATTATCTGTGGTAATTCATTGATTTTTGTTTTGCGTAAAAACGATCCAAATTTTGTAACCCTGGGATCATTACGCAACGTAATTTCACCTGTTCCAATGTTTGGGCTATCCTTAAGCATTGTTGCAAACTTCCAGATATAAAATGATTTGTTTTTGTAGCCAATTCTTTTTTGAAAGTAAAAAACCTTTTTTTCGCCGGTGATTAGCAATAAAAAAATAACGGGCAGCAATACAGGCATTAAAATTATTAAGGCTGATAATGATATAACTATATCCAACAAACGTTTTCCGGCCGCCTTGTACATGAGGCTAAAATATGGATTTTATTGTTTTTGCAACACGATTTAATTCTTCATCAGAAATATATGTTGAACATGGTATGCTAAGGCAGTTATCATATAAAATGCCTGATACATCATTTTTTGTAACGTACATAAAATCTTTATACATCGGCAATCTGTTCATTGGCACCCAGAAAGGCCTGCTTTGCAGCTTTTGTTCATTAAGAATTTTCAAAAGCTCCTTTTGCTGTGATGTAAAAATTGTAGGCATCCACCAGTTAGGATTTACTTGAGGTAAAACCTTTTGAAACTCAATATCGCCGGTATTTTCAAGTTCTGACTTATAGAAATTTATTATTTCCTTTTTTCTTTCCAAAAAAACAGGAAGTTGTTCCATTTGGGCAACACCCATTGCGGCGGCAATATTTGTTAACCGGTAATTATAACCTGTTTCATTGTGAAAATATTCGAAAGGATCGCTTTTAGCTTGCGTAGTTAAATGTTTTGCACGATGAGCATATTGTTCATTGTCGGTTAAAATCATGCCGCCGCCACCGGTTGTTATAATTTTATTGCCGTTATAACTTAATGTACCAATAGCCCCAAATGTTCCTGCATGTTTACCGTTATAGTAACTGCCAAGAGCTTCTGTTGAATCTTCAATTAAAGTAATGTTATGAAGATTAGCAATTGCACAAAGCCTTTCCATGTCACACATATTCCCGAGCACATGAACGGGCATTATAACAGGGATTCTTTTTCCGGAAGCAATATGAAAACATTCACCATTACGTTGTTCGGTATTAGCATTTAAAAACAACTCAAGTAAATCAAGGTCCATTTGCCAGCCTTCAATTTCAGCATCAATAAGAATTGCTTCTGCGCCGGTATAGCGAATTGAGTTTAAAGTAGCAACAAAGGTTATGTTTTGTGTAATAACAATATCGTTATTATTTACACCGGCAAGAATTAAAGCAATGTGTAATGCAGTTGTTCCGCTGCTTGTAGCAACCGCATATTTTGAGCCGGTGAACTTAGCTGATTCGGTTTCAAATTTATCAACGTATGCCCCAACGCTGCTTACCCAGCCTGTATCAAGGCAATCTTTTATATATTTCCATTCATTGCCCGAAACATTAGGCCCGCTCAACAATACCATAAAATGCCATTAAATATTCCTGAATTTTTGTGCAAATGAATCAGTAACAATTCCTGTTTTAAGTAAGGTATAAATTTCCTTTACGCCATCAGGAACAGTTTTAGTAATTGTATAACCAAGTTCATTTTTAATTTTATCAAAGTTCACGCGGTAATCGCGAGGGTCTTCTGCACTTTCTACATATTCAACAACAACATTTGGAACAACTTTACATACTTCAGAAATTATCATTCCCTTATTATAATTCTCCTCAGTACTGCCAACGTTGAAAACATTTGCTTTCACTTTACTTTCTTCTGATTCTAAAACCAACACAACTGCTCTGGCAAGGTCTTCTACATGGCAATAAGGCCTCCAAAACTGAGCGCCCCAAATTTCCTGTTGCCCATTTATTGTAGCATTGCGGGTGAATTCATTAACTGTGAGGTCAAAACGAATCCGGGGTGAAAAGCCATACACTGTGCTAAAGCGAAGTGAAGTACTGCACATCGGAGAATTTTTCTTTTCTTCAAGAATGAATTTTTCAAACTTAACTTTAAGTTCCGCGTAAAGCGAAACCGGTTTAAGTTCTGATGTTTCCACAACGAATGAATCAGGGTTTTCCATTTTCCCATAATTACTGCAAGTGCTTGCAAAAACAAACCTTTTAACTCCAGCCTTTTCAGCCATATTAAAAAGTGCAACACTTCCTTCCCAGTTCGTTTGAATTGCTTCTTCACTGTATTTTTTACAGGCAGGGTCGCCCACAATTGCAGCAAGGTGCGCAACAGCTTCTACGCCTTCAAGAGCTTTTGAAACATCATCAGGATTTCTAACATCTCCATGTATAAATTCAAAATTCGGGTGAAGCATAACTTCATATAATGCATCTCCACCAAATTTTAAACTATCTAAAACGCGAACTTTGAAATTTTTTGCCAATAGTTGTCTCACCAACACAGAACCAATATAGCCTGCACCACCGGTAACCAATACCTTCATTAAGTAAAATTTAAACAGCTGTAAAGTTAGATATTATGAATCAATTATTGTTGGCGCGGGAAAGCCTCTATAATTAATTTTTCTCATCAAAATTAATCATCCAGTGAATACCGAATTTATCGGTAAACATTCCGAAATATGCACCCCAGAAAGTGTTTTGTAAAGCCATTGTTACCTTTCCGCCGGCACTTAATTCGGTAAAAAGTGTATCAGCCTCCCCTTTACTTTCAGTATTTATTGAAATTGAAATATTATTGCCTTTCACTAATGATAATTGCTCCTTCGAAACATCACTACCCATTAAAACAGTTTCGGCACTAACAGGTAAAGAAACATGCATTATCATATTTCCCAATTCCGGATTATCATCTTTAAAATCAGGCATCTCATTAAACTTAGAAATATGAATAAATTCCTGTTTAAATGCCTTTTTATAAAAATTAAATGCTTCCTCACATTCCCCATTAAAAGTAAGGTATGGGTTTATTGTTGCCATAAGATTATTTATTTCTAAAATTAATCATTCTTAATAAATATTGTTCTTTTTATACCAAACTTCCATACAGAAAATCATCCACAAAATTTTGGCTCTTTTTTCTGCGGGGATATTAATCTTGTTTTCCAGCAGTTTTATGGTAAATGATTTTTTAATTATTAGAGGATTAAATGCTGATGGAGAAAGAATATAATCTGCCAGCATATCTTTTAATACTCCATTTACCCAATTTTTTAAAGGAACTTCAAATCCTCGTTTTGGTTCATCAATCAGTTGTGCCGGTAAATACTTTCTGGCAATTTCCCTTAAAATATATTTTGTTGTTGTTCCTTTTATTTTAAAATCATCTTTCAAAGACGGGCAATATTCTAAAATTTCTTTGCATAAAAAAGGCGACCTGCCTTCAAGTGAATTTGCCATAGTTGCAATGTCCATTTTTACCAATAAGTCACTTACCAAATTAATATCAAAGTCGAGGTTCATTAATTTTTTTAAACCCGATATATCCGCCGAAACAATTGTATTGTAAAGGTTACGCATATCCTGCATATCGGCAGTGCTTTGAGGAATGATATATTGTTCAAAACCTTCGATCACATCAATGCCGGCCGAAAGATATGTTTCTAATCCACTTTTTGAAGCAAGATCAGTTAAACGGTACAAAAAGTTATACTTGGATTTTTTGTCTGTAGGCGTTGGTAAAAATTTCAGCGCAGCTGATGTAAGGCTTCGCCTGAATTTATTTGTTTTAAAAAAATCAAATTTAGCAAACGGAACATATCGGCGGTAGCCGGCAAACATTTCATCTGCACCATCACCATTTAATATTACAGTTACATATTTTTTTGCTTCCCGGCTAACATAATATGAGGGAATTGCGGAACTGTCGAAGTAGGGTTCGCCATAATTGCCGATAATTTTTTCAACATCATTAATCAAATCATCATAGGAGATACTTATTTCTGTATGGTTTGTTTGATACTTTTCCGCCACCAGGCGGGCAAGCGGAATTTCATTGTAAGCTCCATCAAATGCTACAGTGAAGGTTTTTATTGAAGGATTAATACCGGCAGCAATTGATGTTACCAAACCACTGTCAATTCCACCGCTTAAAAAACTTCCAACTTCAAGGTCACTTGATTCTATTCTGCTTTTAATTGATTTTTGTAAGATGTGCTCGATGTTTCCTGAAGCAATTTCAAAACTATCGTTGTTTTGTTTAAGATAATAATCGTGAATATTAAACCACCTGTTCTTTTTTTCTTCGAGAGAATTAATATCAATTTCAATAGAAGTTCCAGGTTCAATTTCAGTTACATTTTTGTAAGGAGTAAACTTTCTGTAAAAAACTCCCAATCTTGCATAGCTTGCAAAATTTTCAAGATCAATATCAGGTTTAAATATTGATTTCAGGCAATTAAGTTCGCTTGCAAAAATTAATTTTTTCTTATCATTAAAAATATAGAGAGGTTTTTCTCCGGCTCTGTCGCGAGCAAAAAATAGTTTACTTAATTCTTTATCGTACACACAAAATGCAAACATTCCATCAAGTAGGTTTAGCATTTGTGAACCGTATTTTATATATAGCTGAAGCAGGGTTTCGGTGTCTGAATTTGTTTTACAGTTAAGCCTGTGAGTTTTCCTTAATTCTAAGTGATTATAAATTTGCCCGTTATAAACTATTGCGTAACGGCCTTCTGACTCCATTGGTTGTTTGCCGCCGGCGGCATCAAGAATTGAAAGGCGCAGATGATAGAAATTTACATTGCCGGCAGAAAAACCGTTTTGTTCATCAGGGCCACGGTGAAACATACTTTTTTCAACCGCAGAACCATTTAAAGGATAATTTATTGTTCCCGCAAAACCACACATAGAACAACAAAATAAATATTTATTATTGAATGACAGAAGATATTTTAAGATATTTTTGTTGCACTCATTACCTTATCATTCATAAATAAAAATGGATTTCATAGACTTTTTAGTGTTTTTTTTATGGGTATTCATTTTTTACATATTTATTCTTTTAAGAAAAAAGAATTTTAAAAGCAAGGAATTAAAATTTTACTACAGCTTTCAGTTTTGGTTAAGAGTTTTTAGCACTCTTGCCTACTGCATGTTTATCCTGTACATTTCGCCGGGCGATACAACTACACTTTATTATCCGGAAGGAATTAACATATGGAATTTAATATTTAAAGACTTTTCGAATATTGCAATTTTGTTTATGCCTTCTGATTGGTTTAACCAGTCATTATTAACAACATTTTCAAACTGGGGATATTTCAATCATGAATCCAATTTTATGGTTACGAGATTGGTAATATTTTTTAGCTTTTTTACCGGTGGGAAATTTATGGCAATAAATCTCTTCTTTTCAATGTTTGCGTTTTCGGGCCTTTGGCGATTGTATTTATTCTTTTACAAACAATATCCAAAATACCATAAAGCCTTAGCGATAGGCATTTTGTTTCTTCCTTCTGTTACATTTTGGAGTTCTGCAATTTTAAAAGATTCTTTATGTATAGGAGCATTAGGCTGGTTAACATATTCAATGTACATGGCGCTCATAGAAAAGAAACGAATTTTGTTGAACATAATTTCTTTTCTCATTTTTTCCTCACTGCTATTCATTGTAAAATCCTATATATTACTTGCATATATTCCGTTTTTCCTTTTGTTTTTTGTATTGCGTAAACTGCAAAGTCTCAAATCCCCATTTTTTAAAATTGCATTTATCTTGTTTTCTATAACTGCTGCAACCGTTGTGATTGCAACTGCAGATAAAACACTGAATGCTGCAATGGGAGAAGTGGTTGAACAGGGATTGGCAGAATCAATTCAATCATTGCAAAACACGTATGAAAGCATGGCAAATGTTGCCGAATCAAATTTCAGCCTTGGAGTTGAATTTGATGGTTCGGTGGTGAGTTTTATAAAAATGGCTCCTGCGGCAATTGCAGCAAGTTTATTTCGCCCTTTTTTATGGGAATCAAAAAAGATATCTACACTTTTCTCTTCACTTGAAAGTTTGTGCCTGATATTTTTAACCTTATATGTGTTTCTAAAAACAGGGCCAATAAAATTTTTTAAAATCATTTTTACCAACCCAATCATTTTTTATTGTTTCGGGTTTTCAATATTATTTTCATTATTTGTGGGTGCAACAACATTAAACTTCGGATCGCTTGTTCGCTACAAAATTCCGGCATTGCCGTTTTACATTTGTTCACTATTGCTGATATATTATTTCAATAAGGATAAAAAACAACTAATCCCGCCGGATAGCGGGATTGGTAAAGGGTTTTAGAGGTAATACTTTTCTTGTGTGGGTATATTAATATAAAAACGAAAGTTCTGATAAAATATTGTGTAAGAAGGAATTTTGATTTTCAATCAGGAATTTTAAAATTAAAATTCAAAGTGAAAAAGAAACTTTTCCGGCTGCTAATTGCAAATTTTCCGATTAACTCCTTTGATATAATTACTTTTACAAAATGGATATTTCATCTATTAGAACTACATATTCGCAGGCAGAATTATCAGAATCGGATGCAAATCCTCTGCCTGCAAAGCAATTTGAAATTTGGTTTAATGAAGCAGTTAATTCTGAAATAACTGAAGTAAATGCAATGACATTGGCCACTGCCGATAAAAACGGAATTCCTTCGGCAAGGATAGTGTTGCTTAAAGGTTTAAAAAATGAAGGGTTGGTATTTTTTACAAATTATAACAGCAAAAAATCGCATGATATTTTTGAAAACCCGAATGTTGCTGTGGTTTTTTTCTGGAAGGAACTTGAGCGTCAGGTTCGAATAAAAGGAATAGTAGAAAAAATTGATGAGGCTGAAAACAATGAATATTTTAATTCCCGACCGTTTGAAAGCCGTGTTGGAGCAATTGCTTCGCCACAAAGTGCGCCAATTACTAAATTTGAATTAGAAGAAAATTATAAAAGAATTCTAAAGTCCTCCTCTACAGAATCAATAAAAAGACCGGAACATTGGGGTGGATTTCTTATTAATCCAATGGAATGGGAATTTTGGCAAGGCAGGCCGGGAAGGCTTCACGACAGGTTAAGGTATAAAAAGGAAAACCACATCTGGAAAATAGAGCGGCTTGCCCCATAATAAAAAAGCCCTCAATGATTTTGAAGGCTCTAAAATTATTTTTTCTTTTCAGTTTTTTTTGCTGCTTCTTTTTTTGCAGCAGAAGAAGTAGCTTTTGCAGGCCTTGTTTTACCAAAACTTCCGGCAGCTATTTTTCCTTTTTTTGTTTTAATATCTCCGCGTCCCATGATTGTGGATTTTTAAATTAAAAAGGCAAGGCAAATTTATGCCCTGCCTGATTTTTTAAGCAATTAGATTTTAGATGATAATTCTTTACCGGCTTTAAATCTTGCAACTTTTTTAGCTTTAATTTTAATAACCGCACCTGTTTGAGGGTTACGGCCATTACGTGCTGCTCTTTTAGAAACACTGAAAGTTCCAAAACCTACAAGAGTAACTTTGTTACCGCTTTTTAAAGTTTTAGTTACTGCCTGAGTAAAAGAATCTAATGCAGCATTAGCTTGAGTTTTGGTTATTCCTGCATCATCAGAAATTTTTGCAATTAAGTCTGCTTTGTTCATAATATAGTATTTGATTTTTTTATTGAAACAAATATATAATGTTTTCTGTTCCAACAAATTTTTATTGATTAGTAAAACTACGTGAAATGCAGTACTAACAACGCTTTGGGAGATTTGAAGATATAATTTTAAAAAGCAAAAATGCGCTTCAAATCGCTTGAAACGCTGATGAGACGCGGGTTTCAACAAAAACCCTTATTCCATGCGGCTTTGCGGGTAATATACAAATCTTTACGACTTGAAGAAATACTTTTTTTTATTATTCACATTTAGTCCACAATTTGCATAATTGACCTGAATGCTATGAATTTGTCGCCCCATTTCTGAAAACTTTTATCTCTAAGTTCTGCAGCAAAATTCTGAATGTAATTGTTATACATAGCCTTGCTTGGGGCGTTATACTGAATTGCGTAGGTTAAACCTTCTTCTTCATCAGTTTCCAAAAGCTGCAATACTTTTGCTTCCGTAAAGCAGCCTGTAGCAATCACTTCAGGTATATGGATACTTTTAAGCCATTCAAGCCATTCTATGGCAATAGAATGGTCCACTTTAATTGTAACGTTATATATAAACATATTTAAAATTCTATTTCAGCAAAAACCGGGCAATGATCGCTGTGCTTAACTCCCGGGAAAATATTTACAGATTTAATCTTCTTTTCAAGATTTTTTGTAACAGAAATATAGTCTATTCTCCAACCTTTGTTTTCAAGGCGTGTACTAGGCCGCATAACATTCCACCATGAGTAATGGCCGCCTTCTTTATTCAAATGCCTAAATGTATCTATAAAATCATTATTTAGAAATTTATCAAACCATGCTCTTTCTTCAGGCAAAAAACCTGTTGTTTTTTTATTGCCTTTAGGATTATGAATATCAATTTCTTTATGAGCTATGTTGTAATCTCCGCAGATTATAAGTTTTTTCCTTTTTTTTCTAAGGCCATTTATATAATCCAGAAACTCATCAAGCCACATGTATTTGTACGCTTGCCGCACTTCTCCCGATGTTCCGGAGGGAAAATAAACGCTAATTACTGTTATATCGCTATAATCAGCAGATATAACTCTTCCCTCAAGGTCACTATGGCCAATTCCACATCCTTTAGTTACATTATCGGGTTTTGTTTTTGATAAAATGGCGACCCCGCTGTAGCCTTTTTTTTCGGCGCAAAACCAATAACTGTGATAGCCGCAATCTTCAATTGCCTTTATATCAATATCATTTTCCTGAGCTTTCACTTCCTGCAAGCAAATTATGTCTGCCGGATCAGTTTTAAGCCAATCAATAAAACCTTTTTTTATTGCCGCTCTAATGCCGTTTACATTATATGAAATTATCCTCATTTTTTCTATTCTATTAATGGGCGTAACCATTTATGCGCTTCTTCCACACTCATCCCTTTTCTTTTAGCATAGTCTTCAAGTTGGTCATTTTCAATTTTTCCAACACCAAAATATTTACTTTCAGGGTTTGCAAAGTACCAGCCGCAAACTGATGACGGAGGATACATTGCCAAAGATTCAGTCAATTCAATTTTTGTTGTAGCTTGCCCACCGAGCAATTTAAAAAGTTTTCTTTTTTCAGTATGATCAGGGCATGCAGGGTATCCGGGCGCCGGCCTTATACCTTTATATTCTTCACGAATAAGTTCCTCGTTTGTAAGATTTTCATTTTTAGCATATCCCCAAAGTTCAGTTCGGGTTTTTTTATGCAAACATTCGGCAAAAGCTTCTGCAAATCTATCGCCTAAAGCCTGAAGAGTAATTTTTCCATAATCATCATGGTCATCAATCATGCGTTTTATATGTTTATCAAGGCCATGAATAGTAACCGAAAAAGCACCCATAAAATCTGAACCATATTCATTAGGTCGAATAAAATCTGATAAACTAAAATTAGGTTGGCCTGCTGCTTTTTTTAGCTGCTGCCGCAGGAATTGAAGTTCCTGAACATTTTCAGATTTCACTACAACGGTATCAGGGGCAGTTTTTTCAACTTCCCAAAAGCCTGCTACTCCATGCGCTGTTAACCATTTTTCCTTTATAATTGTTTTCAACATTTCCTGAGCATCGTTGTAAAGCTTTGTTGCTTCCTTACCAATTATTTCATCAGAAAGTATTGCAGGAAATTTCCCGTGCATTTCCCATGCAATGAAAAAGGGCTGCCAATCTAAAAAAGGAAGTAACTCTTCTAAAGGGAAATCATCAAATATTTTTATTCCGGTAAATGTGGGTGTTACGGGAGTAAACTCATTCCATTTTATATCAACCGCATTTCTTTTTGCATCCTCATACGGAATAAGTTGTTTGGTGGTTCTTTTTTTTGCAAAATCCGATTTTAATTTAGAGTACTCATTTTTAATATCATTTAAAAAAGTAGCTTTTTGTTCGTTAAGTAAATTCCCGGTAACGGTAACGCTTCGGCTTGCGTCAAGAACGTGAACTACCCCATGGTCATATTCATCAGCAATTTTAACAGCAGTATGCATACGGCTTGTTGTAGCACCTCCAATTAAAAGAGGGATTTTCATTTCATTTCTTTTCATTTCACGCGCTACATGAACCATTTCATCGAGCGAAGGAGTTATCAGGCCGCTAAGGCCTATCATTGAGGCCCCAATATTTTTGGCTTCCGAAATTATTTTATCTGATGGAACCATAACTCCAAGGTCAACAATATCATAACCATTACAACCTAAAACAACACCAACAATATTTTTTCCTATGTCGTGCACATCTCCTTTAACTGTTGCAAGTAAAATTTTGGGAGCGCCGCTTTCATCCTCATTAATACCCTCTTCAAGAAGTTTTTTTCTTCTTTCTTCCTTTTCCTTTTCAATGTAAGGTGTTAGAATGTAAACAGCTTTTTTCATTACGCGTGCACTCTTTACCACCTGAGGCAAGAACATTTTTCCGGCACCAAATAAATCGCCAACCACATTCATACCATCCATAAGCGGCCCTTCAATTACATCTAGAGGTTTAGGATATTTCAACCTTGCTTCTTCAGTGTCTTGATCAATATAATCTGTAATTCCATTTACAAGAGAATGAGTTAACCTGCTTTCAACATCGCCAAGCCTCCAAGATTCATCTTTTATAATTTCTTTTCCTTTAGCTTTTACACTTTCTGCAAAAACTATCAACCGTTCTGTGGCTTCATTATTTTCATTGCCAATATTAAGGATCACATCTTCGCAGAGTTTTTTTAACTGAGGTTCAATTTCATCATAAACAGCAAGTTGTCCCGCATTTACGATGCCCATGTCGAGCCCTGCTTTAATTGCATAATATAAAAACACCGCATGCATTGCTTCACGAACATGGTCATTTCCTCTGAAAGAGAAAGACATATTACTTACACCACCACTAACTCTAACCAAAGGCATTAATTGTTTAATTTCTTTAGTAGCTTCTATAAAATCAACAGCATAGTTATTATGTTCTTCAATGCCTGTTGCAATTGCAAAAATGTTTGGATCGAAAATTATATCCTGCGGATTATAACCAACCTTTTCAGTAAGTAATTTATATGCTCGAAGACAAATATCAACTTTACGCTGCTTTGTATCGGCTTGGCCTGTTTCATCGAAGGCCATTACAACCACGGCGGCTCCGAAATTTTTACAGATACGTGCCTGCTCCAAAAATTTATCTTCGCCTTCCTTCATTGAAATTGAATTGACGATGCATTTTCCCTGAACGCATTTCAAGCCGGCTTCAATAATCTCAAACTTACTGCTGTCGAGCATTACAGGTATCTTAGCTATATCAGGCTCTGCCTGAAGAAGGTTTAAAAATTTCGTCATTGCCGCAACTCCATCAAGCAATGCATCGTCCATATTAACATCCAAAACCTGAGCACCATTTTCAACCTGTTGTCTTGCAACAGACAAAGCTTCTTCGTATAACCCGCCACGAATTAGGCGTGCGAATTTTTTGCTGCCGGTAACATTTGTGCGTTCACCAATATTTACAAAAAGAGTTTCAGGTCTTACCACCAAAGGCTCCAGGCCACTCAACCTTAGGAAAGGTTTAATAATATTTTCTTCTGTCATAGTTTCAGTCGGTTTTGTGTTACAGAGTATTAGCGATTACCGGAATTTTTCGTGGTTTATATTTGGATACTTCCATTGCAATGTGTTTAATATGATCGGGAGTTGTACCACAGCAACCGCCAACAATATTTAAAAACCCTTCTTTTGCCCATTCTTCAATAATGTGAGCAGTTTGTTCAGGCATTTCATCATATTCGCCGAAGGCATTAGGAAGGCCGGCATTTGGATATGCTGATGTATAGCATCCTGCAATTTTGCTCAGTTCTTCAATATGTGGGCGCATTTGTTCCGCTCCCAGAGCGCAATTCAAGCCAACACTCAAAGGTTCAGAATGCATAATAGAGATATAAAATGCTTCAAGGGTTTGCCCACTCAAAGTTCTGCCGGAGGCATCAGTTATTGTACCTGATATCATTATAGGCTTTACTTTGCCGGGATGTTTATCAAAAAATGTTTTGGCAGAATATATTGCTGCCTTCGCATTTAAAGTATCGAAGATGGTTTCAATAAGTAAAATATCAACGCCACCTTCAATTAAGCCTGCAATTTGTTCGGTATAAGCAGTTGTCACTTCATCAAAAGTAACGGCCCTGTAGCCGGGGTTATTTACATCAGGAGAAAGAGACAAGGTTTTATTTAGCGGTCCTATTGCGCCTGCAACAAAACGGGGTTTACCCGGGTTTTCGGCAGTGGCGGTATCTGCGGCTTTTCTTGCACATTTTGCAGAAGCAACATTCAATTCGTAGGCAATGCTTTGCAAATCGTAATCAGCCTGAGCTATAGTGGTGCTGCTGAAAGTATTGGTTTCAATGATGTCTGCACCGGCATCCAAATATTGTTTATGGATATCTTCAATAACATCGGGCCTTGTAATGCTGAGCAGATCATTATTTCCTTTAAGATCTTTATGAAAGTCTTTAAATCTTTCGCCACGAAAATCCTGTTCTGAAAGTTGCCTTTTTTGGATCATTGTTCCCATCGCTCCATCAATAATTAAAATTCTCTCTTGGAGGCAATCTTGTAATGTTTTCATTCTTTTGTTTTATACATATATGGTAAGCCTGATAGTGAGGCTGCTTTCGTGCTATATATAAACGTAATTGGTTCCGTGAAAGTATTCGGAGCTGGCGTTTATTAGTTCGGCAGATTGCATTGCATGGATGAACAATAAACAAATCGTCTCATGCAACGCCGCAAAGTTATAATACAATTACCATATTTCAGGCAAAAGTTTACTGCCTTACATAATGCTCAACAGAAATGCGGTTTGTTATACTTTTTGCCAGAGTAACTTCATCGGTATATTCAAGTTCGCCTCCAAAAGCAATTCCTCTAGCAATTGTGGTGATCTTAATTTTTAAATGTTGAAGTTTTCTTTCTATATAATAAATAGTTGTGTCTCCTTGAATGTTAGGATTTAGAGCAAAAACAAGCTCGGTAATGTTGTTATTTTCAACTCTTTTTATAAGAGTTTCAATATTTAATTGGTCGGGGCCAACGCCGTTAAGAGGAGATATTATTCCGCCAAGAACATGGTAGGTTCCGTTGAATTGCTGTGTATTTTCAATGGCTATAACATCGCGGATATTTTCTACAATGCATATCATTTCTTTATTGCGGTGAATATTACTGCAAATTGAACAAAGGTTGGTATCTGAAATATTATGGCACGAATTACAAAATTTTATTTCCTTTCGCAACTTAGCAATAGATTCACTAAAGCCTAAAACTGAATCTTCATTTTGTTTAATTAAATGAAGCACAAGGCGCAGTGCGGTTTTCTTTCCAATGCCGGGAAGTTTTGCAAACTCGTTTACGGCATTTTCAAGTAATGACGAAGAAAATATCATGGGTGCAAAGGTAACATCAATGATAAAAAGTAATTGTTAACTATAGAAAATTTTGAAATAAATATTGAATTTTGGATTTTGGATTTTGGATTTTTTGATTTTGGATTTTGGATTTTTTGATTTTTGATTTTTGATTTTTGAATTTGGATTTTGGATTTTAGATTTTAGATTGACGAGTGAAGCAAATTTTAAAAAGATGGGCTGATGACGCAAACTGAACGCGGAGTTATATTTTCGAATTCTTTCAGTGAAAACCCACGTCATCCGCCAAATCCTTGTTCTTATATTGAACGCTGATGAAGCTGATGGTGCTAATAAAAACGGAGTAGTATTTTCGAATTCTTTCAGCGAAAACCCGCGTTATCCGCTAAATCCGTGTTCTTAAATTGAACGCTGATGTTGCTGATGACGCAAACTGAACGCGGCGATATTTTTTTAAAGTCTTCAGCGCTAACCTGCGCTATCCGCCAAATCCGTGTTCTTATATTGAACGCTGATGAAGCTGATGGTGCTAATAAAAACGGAGTAGTATTTTCAAATTCTCTCAGCGAAAACCTGCGTCATCCGCCAAATCCGTGTTCTTAAATTAAACCCTGATGAAGCTGATGAACGCGGAGATATTTTTTAAA
>JAFDXB010000166.1 GCA_018268175.1 Bacteroidota bacterium
AACCGGCGTGTTGTGGAATCTAAATAATGAAAGGAAATAGTAATTGAATCTTCAAGATTATTTCTTTGTTGAAATCCGGTTGTGTCTCTACCGGTTTTCATTGTTGCATTAACATTCCTGTTATTACCCGGCCGCCTGTCTTTATTAACAGTAGGCGGCAAAAGTTGCCCTTTTGCCGCTACAAATATTACTGAAAGAATTATACAAAATATAAATCTCATTCTTATAACTGTGCCACAAGTTCTTTAAACATGTGTGTAAGTTTTGGTTCTGCATTTTTTGCAGCTTCCAACACTTCTTCATGAGTGATAACGTTATTGTCTTCACGAATTCCAAGATCTGTAATAACACTCATTGCAAATACTTTTATGCCCATGTGTACAGCAATAATTGCTTCCTGAACTGTACTCATGCCTACTGCATCACAACCCATTACATGCAACATTTTATACTCAGCATGAGTTTCAAAAGTAGGGCCTGTAACAGCATAATAAACTCCGGTTTTTAAATCATATCCTGCATTTTTGCCAATCATTTTTGCCTTTTCAATTAGATCCTTGCTGTAAGGCTCACTCATATCAGGGAAGCGAGTTCCAAATTCAGGAATATTTTTTCCTATAAGAGGATTGGGAATAAAAAAGCTTACATGGTCGGTTATAATCATAAGGTCGCCAACTTTAAAAGAAGTATTTGTGGCGCCTGCGGCATTACTTAAAAAAAGATTTTTTATGCCAAGATATTTCATTACCCTGATCGGGAAAATTACTTGCTGCGGTTGGTAACCTTCATAAAAATGAAATCTTCCGGCCATGGCCACAACTTGCTTACCGGCAAGTTTTCCAAAAATAAGTTTGCCGCTATGGCCTTCTACTGTGCTTACAGGAAAATGCGGAATTTCTGAATAAGGAATTTCCTTTTCAATTTCCATCTGGCTTGTAAAACTACCAAGGCCGCTTCCTAATACAATTCCGGCAATTGGCTGAACATCATAAATGCCTTTGATAAATGAGACTGCCTCATTGATTTTTTCCAACATATTTATTCTGAATTTAAAGTAGCAAATGTACATGATAGAAATTAGAAGTTTCAACTATTGGAGATTTAGTTTTTGCATGCTTTACTTTGAATAACTATCTTCGCAAAAATTTTTTTTATGAACCTCCATGAATATCAGGCAAAGGGATTGCTGAAAAAATTTAATGTTCCCGTACAGGAAGGAATAGCTTGCAGTACACCTCAGGAAGCTGAAGAGGCGTACCGCCAGATACACACTCAAACAGGAAGCAAGTTTGCTGTTGTTAAAGCTCAAATCCACGCCGGTGGCCGCGGAAAAGGTTCAATAAAAGGTAAAGACCAAAGAGGTGTTGCAGTTGGTAAAAGTGCAGAAGATGTGGTAAATATTGCTAAAAACCTGCTTGGTGGCACTCTTGTTACTATTCAAACAGGGCCTGATGGTAAGGTTGTTAATAAAGTTTTGGTTGCCCAGGATGTTTATTATGAAGGCCCAAACCCTGTAAAGGAATATTATCTTTCAATTTTACTTGACCGTACCAAAGGGCAAAACGTAATAATGTACAGCACTGAAGGTGGAATGAACATTGAAGATGTAGCTCACGACACACCCGAAAAAATATTTAAAGAATGGGTTTATCCGGGAAGCAAACTTCAAGGATATCAGGCTCGTAAGATAGCTTTTAACCTTGGCCTTAAGGGCGAAGCGTTTAAAAACTGTATCAAGTTCGTAACAAATCTTTACGATGCGTATGTTGCCTGCGATTGCGCAATGCTTGAAATAAACCCTATGTTTAAAACAAGCGATGATAAAATTATTGCTGTTGACTGCAAAATGAGTATTGATGATAACGCATTGATGCGCCATCCGGATATTGCAGCACTAAGAGACCTTACCGAAGAAGATCCTACAGAAGTTGAAGCAGGAAAGTATAACTTGAATTTTGTGAAACTTGATGGTAACGTTGGTTGTATGGTTAATGGTGCCGGTCTTGCTATGGCAACAATGGATATGATTAAATTAAGTGGCGGTGAACCTGCAAATTTCCTTGATGTTGGTGGCACAGCAAATGCTCAAACTGTAGAAGCAGGCTTCAGAATTATATTAAAAGACCCTAAGGTTAAGGCGATATTAATAAATATTTTTGGTGGTATTGTTCGTTGCGACCGGGTTGCACAAGGTGTTATTGATGCTTATAAAAGTATTGGAAACATTGAAATTCCTATTATTGTGCGCCTTCAGGGAACAAACGCTGATGTTGCCAAAAAATTAATTGATGAAAGTGGGTTAAAAGTTGAAAGTGCAATTCTTCTCAGCGAAGCGGCTGCATTAGTTAATAAAGCTGTTGCTTAAAAACATAATATTAAATATAAAAAACGAAGGAGGGCAATGCTCTCCTTTTTTATGCAATTTGTAGCGGCTCGTTTACAAGTGATTTTACGGCTCTCATTAAAAAATTCGGCAAAATATGGCTATATGTAAACATTATTTTATCAGGGTCATTCAATTGATTTATCATTGATTCCCATTTATCAAAGCCATAATTATCAATAACACTTTGCTTTTTTTCAGGTGTTTGCAAATGCAGCAACATACCTGTAGCATCTGCTTCTGGATGGAATTGGCACCCAATCATATTCTCATTGAATCTAATTGCCATAATCGCCCTTTCAAGCGGAACATGCGGACGGGCTTTTTCTATTGCCAATATTGAAGCGCCCAAACCCTGAAGCACAGCATGGTTTGGTTCCGTAACCTGATAATCACGGCTGTCAACTGCATAAAAGGGATCATTCAAACCTTCAAAAACAGGTTCCTGCAAAGCAGAATGAAATGCATGAATTGGAAAAACACCAAATGATGTACTTTTCCGCTTTGATACCAATGCAACTTTATATTCACGGCATACAAGCTGAAATGAATGGCAGATAAGGAATATTTTCTTCTTCACCACATTTTGGGGATTTGAGTTAAATGTTTCAACTCCATGCAGCCATTCAAAATATTTATTATCCCATTCCTCACCTTTACTTTCAATAGGGCTTCCCGGGCCACCGGTTGAAATATATATGTCATAATTTAGTGAAGGAATTTCAATTTTTTGCCTTACATCAAATTCGTCTATTTTTAATTCTAAATGGTTTAGATCTGAGAATTGATTTAGGATTTCACGGATACAGCGCATTCCCTGATTTTCAATTCCATTGTAAAGGTCAAGAATAGCAATTTTGATAGTTTTTAAATAGGCCATTTGGCAAACTTAAAATAATTTTTCTTTCCTGTTTTATTTTTAATGCTTCTTATTAAAGATAATGTTAAGAAATTTAGGATTTTAAAAACGTCTTTCAAGGTTACCTTTGCACACTCATGAAATCGAAAACTCTTAAGAAAGATAAAGTAAATATCATCACATTAGGTTGCAGCAAAAATATGGTTGACAGTGAAATTCTTAGCGGCCAGCTAATTGCAAATGATATAAATGTGGTACATGAAAACAACCGCCGCGATCATAATATTGTTATAATAAACACTTGCGGTTTTATTGATAAGGCTAAAGAGGAAAGCATCAATACAATTCTCGACAATGCCGATCTTAAAAAGAAAGGTAAAATTGATAAACTATATGTTACGGGTTGCCTTAGTGAAAGGTACAAGCAAAATCTTGAGGATGAAATCCCTGAAGTTGATGCATTTTTCGGAACAATGGAATTGCCTTTAATTTTAAAAAAATTTGAAGCTGATTATAAAAAAGACTTAATAGGAGAGAGATTGCTTGCTACACCTTCTCATTATGCTTATATGAAAATAAGTGAAGGTTGCAATCGTACATGTTCCTTTTGCGCTATCCCGCTTATGCGGGGAAAACATATCAGCCGCCCGATTGAATCGTTAGTTGATGAAGCAAAAAAATTGGTCAGCCGCGGTGTGAAAGAAATAATGCTTATTGCACAGGAACTTACTTATTATGGACTTGATATTTATAAAGAACGGGCACTGCCGAAATTAATGGATGCACTGGCAGCAGTGGAAGGTTTGGAATGGATAAGATTACACTATGCATATCCTTCAAAATTTCCGATGGAGATTATTGAAACAATGAAAAAGCATAAAAACATTTGTAAGTATCTCGACATGCCTTTGCAACATGCTTCTAATAATATGCTGAAAGCTATGCGAAGGCAGATTACCAGAGAGGAAATGGAAGATTTGATAAATAACATCAGAAAGGAACTTCCTGAAATTTGTTTGAGAACAACTCTTATCGCCGGTTTTCCGGGTGAAACCCGAGATGATGTTGAAGAATTGAAAACATTTTTACAAAAAATGAAATTCGACCGGGTAGGAATTTTTACCTATAGCCACGAAGAAGATACTTCAGCTTATGATTTGGTTGATAATATTCTGCAAGAAGAAAAGGAGGAACGAGCTCAGGAAATTATGGAAGTTCAACAGGAAATAAGCCTTGAAAAAAATAAAGAAAAAACCGGAAAAATATTTAAAGTATTAGTTGATAAAAAAGAAGCCGGCAGATATATTGGCAGAACTGAATTTGACAGTGTGGAAGTTGACAATGAAGTAATAATTACCGGTTCGCCAAAATTAAATATTGGTGATTTTGTAAATGTGCAAATAACAAACGCTTTTGATTACGATCTGGAAGGTGTTGTTGTTTAATATTTTTTCGAATAATTTAAATATTAAAGAATGAATTTTACTTCAACCCAAATTCCTTATTCTGAAACAGAAAAATTTTCCCAAATTGTACTTGATTATATATCCGGAGATGCTGAACTGAGGCCATTCTATAAACATCTGCCTAACATTTCAGGTATTGAAAATGCAATAAAGGAAAGACAAAAATTTCCTACAAACAGAAAACTCCTTGTAGAACATTTAAATAATCAATATAAAGGTGTATCAATTTCACCTTTGGTGAAGAACAACATTGATAGTCTTATAAATGAAAATGTTTTTACTGTTTGCACAGCACATCAGCCAAATATTTTAACCGGCCATTTATATTTTATTTATAAAATAGTTCACGCCATTAAACTTGCTTCTTTTCTTAACAGTAAATTCATTGAATACAAATTTGTTCCTGTCTTTTATGTTGGAAGTGAAGATGCAGACATTGATGAACTTGGAACAATTAGCATTGATGGTAAAATTTATAAGTGGAATACAAGCCAGACCGGTGCCGTTGGCAGAATGAAAGTTGACAAGGCTCTTGTTGAATTAATTGATGAAGTAAGCAATCAGGTTGAAGTTTTACCTCATGGTGAGGGAATAATGAAAATCATCAAAGGCGCTTACAAGTTAGATGAACCGATAGAAAGAGCAACCTTAAAATTAGTAAATGAACTGTTTGGAGAATATGGATTAATTATCCTTCTCCCTGATAACCCTGATTTAAAAAGATCTTTCTCACCGGTTATAAAAAAGGAACTATTATCTCAATTCTCGAACAAGAGCGTATCTGAAACTTTAAAAATTTTCCCCGAAAAATATAAAGTCCAAACCCACGGCAGGGAAATAAATTTATTTTACCTCAAAGATGATTTGCGTGAAAGAATAGAAAAAGAAGGCGATGAATATAAAATTGCAAATTCAGAATTAAAGTTTTCGAAAGAAGAAATGAATTCTGAAGTACAATTACATCCGGAAAGATTTAGTCCGAATGTAATTCTGCGTCCGGTTTTTCAGGAATGGATATTGCCCGATGTTGCATTTATTGGCGGAGGCGGCGAACTTGCTTATTGGTTTGAATTGAAAAGTGTTTTTGAAGAAACAAATGTTCCTGTGCCGGTTTTAATACTTCGCAATTCATATTTATTTATTGCAAAAAAGGAAGTTGAAAAAATATTAAAATTGAATTTTACCAATATAGATATTTTTCGTGACATACAATCTTTAAACAATGAGTTGGTGTCTCGTTTAAGTGAAAATGCAATTGATGTTGATACTGAATTGCAAAAAATAAAAGAAGTTTATGAAACTCTTACTTACAAAGCTGAAACTATTGACAGCACTTTAAAGAAACACTGTTTGGCATTATTAAAATGGAATGAGGATAAAATTATTTCATTGCAAAAAAAGATGTTACGTGCAGAAAAGAAAAAATATGAAATTCATTTACGTCAGATATCTGATTTAAAAAACAAACTCTTTCCTCAAGGTATTCTTCAGGAAAGAGTTGATAATTTAATTTATTTCTATAGCCTTTACGGCGATGAGTTTATAAAATCTGTTTACGAAAACGCTTTAGATTTAGAGTTTGAGTTTGTAATTGTTGAAGAGAAATAAAAAATCTTACTTTTTAATTAATTTTTGAGAATATTGAATACCTGATTCTCTGTCCTT